>JBCCHQ010000136.1:0-17919 GCA_039028735.1 Planctomycetota bacterium
CTTGTGGAGATTGGTATCTCTGTCTCTTCATCATAGTCTTCATGTTTCATCTTTCCACCAAGCCGATGTGGATGTGTAGGTAATGTTCTGTCATTTTTGAAATTGTCAGTCTTATCTAGGTTTTCTTGAACTTGAGGTTCAAAGGTGACTCTGCGAGTTCGTGTTTTCGGACAGATGGGTTCATCGCGTCGGGAATAATGTACGCCACATCGCCGAGCGGGCCATACATGACCTGCGTGGCACCCAGAGCATTGCCGGGACGGGAAATGTTGACCCCTGGGCCACCGAAGCCATCTTCGTTCAGAGACGGATCGACGTCGCGCACCTTATGACAGATCTCGCAGCTGACGCCATCTCCGGCATCTTGTGAGGGATTGGCGATGTTCGACAACGGCACCGAAGCCATGTTGCTGCTGATCCAATGCTCCGGTTGGTGGCACGACGCGCAGTCGGAGTCAGGGTCGGTTGCCGCGTGCACGGAATCTTGCGTGTAGACGAACCCACCCATCCCGCCGGGAGTACCGTTCCCGGAATAGAGATCGTACACCCACAAGTTCTGACCGGTCAGATTCATCGGCGAGCCGGTGTAGCTCGACTCTTGATCGTTGTGGCAAAAGCCACAAGAGCTGTTCTGCTTCCAGATGTAGGTCGGATCATTCAGCACCCCGAGTGGCTCCAGATCATAGATGACTCCAGTGGCCGGGGTGTTGATTGCGAACGTCGGTCCAGGGGGACGCTGGTGGTAGTAGCCGCGCTTGGCCGCGACGACCTGCAAGCCGCTGCCCATCACTGTCGGCAACGAGAAGTTGCCGAGGGCGTCGGTCGTCGTTTGCACGCTCGTCCCCCGCAGCGTCACGATCGCACCATCGATCGGTGCCAGCGTATTGGCATCGCGCACTGTTCCAGAAACCTGCGCGTCTGCTGCAGTCGGGGCCCAGCCAGTGAGCACGGCGCCCAACAACACCCACATGCCCCACTGCTTCCACTTCACCTGATCACTGCCCATGGTTCCCTATTCCCATTCTCTAACTTGATCGCCCAAATCGGTGACGCCTGACCGGGTCGCGCCGTTCCCCAAACGACCCCGACTGACGACACACCCGACTGACCTCAGCTCCTGCCGGGCGCCTCTTGTGGCACGTTCGGCGCAGCTCCCAACCGTTTTTCTGTGGATTCAGCGTCCATTGACGAGACCCAATTCCCGGATTTTCCCACGGGAAGATTGGCGATTCTAGCACTCCGCTGAAAGCACCGCTCCCCCAAGTCCCAAAGCCCTGCAAACCCATAGCTAGAAAGTCGTTGGATCGCGCGCCCGGGTGCCCCTGACAGAGCTGAGCCACGGTGGTGTGACAGCCGGCTCAGAACCTGATAACCTCCTAAATGAGAACCTGTTGAGCGAGTCCCAGCAGTAGTCAGTTGCTACAGCAGTCGCTACCATCGGAGGTGCATCTGCCTGGAACTCCATTCCAAACCTGAATCGACCCGCACCTGACCGGTTCAGCTGAGCCAATTTGAGAAAAGAGCCTTGTCGATGCTGACAACGACAGCGTCCCCCGCCATCGGTTTCTCTCGCACGAACTTGTTCTGCGCATGCGCGCTGGCGATCGCCTGGACAGCCAGTTCGTACGCAGCGCCGCAAGGGGGGCCGATCGAGTTCCCGCGTAGCGACAAAGAACTGTACGAATGGCTCAAGGAGCGCAACGACGCCATTCCTCGCGACAAGCTGGACCAGCTGACGCGCGACAAGCTTCCGGATATGAAGCGCTACGCCGACGAGATCGAACTCGGCGGCAAGTATCACATCGAGAAGTATCTCTACAGTCCATACCGGACGCCGTGCGCACGGATGTTGGCACGCGCAATGATCCTGAATCAAGCGCGGCACATGCAGGCGGCCTACGAACAGTACAAGAGTGAGCACGGTGTGCCGCGCATCACGATGGATGTCGCCTCACGGCTACGCAACGAATACCTGAGCAAGGTCCAGAAGGTCGTCGAGATTGCGGCGGAGCCCCTGTATCGAGAGATGGCACTCGTCCACGAAGTCCACGCCGAGAGCTACCTGCTCCGCCAACGCGGGATCGAAGCCGCGCAATACTACCGCAAGGCGATCGAACTCGATCGCTACCACCCCTACCCCGACCTGCTGAATCTGAACTACATCAACGCCTTGCACATGAACGAGAGCTGGGACGAGGGAGAACAGGCCTGCCGAACGTTCTTCAAGCGCTACTCGCGGTCGCCGCAGTGGCCGCACGTGTTCTTCATGCTCACGAAGTTCTACCGCTATAGCGGCAAACCGATGGACGCGCTGCTCGCTTGGGCTACGCACCTCGAGCAGCTCACCAAAGGCTCGAAGAACGAGCTATTGGGCAGCGACGGACAGCCTTTGACGCTGGCCACGACCGTCCAGAACAACTACCGCCGCTACCTCGATCGCCATCTTTTCTACCGTGGGTTCTACAATATGGCGATGGGGAAGAACGCGGATGCTGTGCGCTTCTTCGAGCAGTTCATGGATGAGATCGACAGTCGTTCCGATGGTGGCGAAGCGATCTCCCCGGCAACCAAGGTCTACCGCGACTACCAGGCAGTACCGTACCACCAGTTCCTGATCGCGAACGCCGGCAAGCCAGCTCCCAAGTTCAGCATCGGTGACGAGGACTGGGTCGTCCCGCCCGAGGACGTCGGCGCCTTCAAGGATGGCAACGTGCAGATCCTCGTATTCGGGATGCTGCAGTCGATCATCGATCGCCAAGGCCGTCTGATGGATCACCTCGTACAACTGGCCGAAGAGTACAAAGAAGGTGGCCTGGGCTTGTGCTGGATCACTAACGGCCGCAAGACGCCGGCCGAGATGTGGGAGCAAGACTACGAGAACGTCGCCAATCACACCGAGAAGCTCGGCCCGAACATCGCAGTCGCACTCGACTCGGGGATGTCTGCACACGCTGCCTATCGCCTCCCAGCCGGCACTGCCAACGTGTACCTGATCGACCGAAAAGGGAATTTGGCCTGGCGGATCATCGACCCCCTCCCGGCCGACTACCTACTGATTCGTTCGGTCGTCGACCGGCTACTGAGGGAAGCCCCGTAGCCTTGTCGCAGTATGAACGGCATGTCCTCGTCTGTACGTCGGGGAAGATCTGCCCGCGACAGGGAGCCAGCGACGTGATCTCGGTGCTCCGCCAGCGCGTCCGAGAAGGGCCGCTGCACAACCGGGTTCGCGTCAACAAGGCGGGGTGCTTCGCCCAATGTGGCTTCGGGCCGATCGTAATCGTGTATCCGGACGCCACCTGGTACGCCGCGGTCACCCCGGCCGCTGCCGAGCGGATCTACGAGCAGCATCTCATCGGCGGTGAGATCGTCACGGAGCTGCTGCACGCTCCTCCCGGCGCGGGGAAGCAGATCTGCGATCACGGCAGTGAGCCGATCCCGCCGTCAGAACAGCTCTAAGAGCAGCTCTGGCGGTGCCCTCCGCCCCCGCTTGAGAGCCGCCGCGGCAGCTCTTGCCGCACCGCCGGCGGCCCGCGCCATAGCTGCACCGATTTTCATAAAGCCAACCCTTGCCAAGGCCGAAAAAGGTGAGATCATTTCCGCCCTTTGGCCGGAGCCAAAGGCGCGCGGCACTTGGTCTTGTGACCTAGTTGTCCAACACAGCGCCAAGCGGCCTCGACACGACCCAGCAAACTTGGGAGAAGCTACGATGAAATGGGACCTGGAAAAGCTCCGTAACATCGGAATCAGCGCCCACATCGACTCCGGGAAGACGACCCTCACGGAGAGGATCCTCTTTTACACGAACCGGATCCACGCCATCCATGAAGTGCGTGGCAAGGACGGAGTCGGGGCAACGATGGACTCGATGGAACTCGAGCGTGAGCGCGGGATCACCATCGCGTCTGCGGCAACGCATACCGAATGGGACGACCACCACATCAACATCATCGACACGCCAGGGCACGTCGACTTCACGATCGAAGTCGAGCGCGCGCTGCGGGTGCTGGATGGTGCAATCATGATCTTGTGTGGTGTGGCAGGAGTACAAAGTCAATCGATCACTGTCGACCGCCAGATGCGCCGTTACAACGTGCCGCGCCTCGCGTTCATCAACAAGTGCGATCGCGTGGGTGCGAACCCAGCGCGCGTCGCCGAGCAGCTGCGCGAAAAGCTGCGCCTCAACGCAGTCTTGATGCAGGTTCCGATCGGACTCGAAGCAGACTTCGAGGGAGTCGTCGACCTGGTCATGATGAAGGCGTTGTACTTCGACGGTGACAACGGTGAGAACATCCGCGTCGAAGAGATCCCGGACTCGCTGAAGGTCGAATCGGAAGCGCGCCGCGAAACGCTGCTGGACGAGCTCAGTAACTTCGACGACGAGCTCATGGAGAAGATGCTCGAAGAGGGTGACGTCTCCGAGGAGCTGATCCACAGGGCCGTCCGTGCGGGCGTCCTGTCGCTGCGATTCTGCCCAGTGTTCGTCGGCTCAGCCTACAAGAACAAGGGTGTACAACCGCTCCTGGACTGCGTTACGCGCTATCTGCCGTGCCCAACGGACATCGAGAACTTCGCGCTGGATCCGACCGACGAAGAGAACAAGGTCAAGGTCTCGAACCACAAGGACGACCCGTTGCTGGCCTACGCCTTCAAGCTCGAAGACGGTCCGTACGGGCAGCTGACGTATCTACGCGTCTACCAGGGCACCCTGAACAAGGGCGACCAAGTCTGGAACGCGCGGACACAACGCAAGGTCAAGGTCGGGCGCCTCGCGCGTATGCACTCCGACTCCATGGAAGACATCGATGTCGCCCACGCCGGCGATATCGTCGCGATCTTTGGTATCGACTGCGCGACTGGCGACACCTTCCGCGACGAGAACAGCAAGCTGACGCTGACATCCATGCACGTGCCGGAACCGGTCGTGCACTTGGCCGTGCGCCCCGTCGATCGCAAGGCGACCGGCAACCTGTCCAAGGCGCTCCAGCGTTTCTCGAAAGAGGACCCGACGTTCCGTGTCTCGACCGATCCAAAGAGTGCGGAGACAATCATCTCCGGAATGGGAGAGCTGCACCTCGAAGTATACGTCGAGCGGATGCGTCGTGAGTACAAGGCCGAAGTCGAAGTCGGAGCGCCACAGGTGGCGTACCGTGAACAGCTGACGAAAGTCACCGAGTTCGACTACACCCACAAGAAGCAGACCGGTGGTTCCGGTCAGTACGGTCGGATCATCGGCACGATGGAACCGTGCGACGACGGTGACTTCGTCTTCGAAAGCAACGTCGTCGGGGGTAACATCCCGCGCGAATACATCCCGTCCGTCGAGAAGGGTTTCCGCACCATGATCGACGAAGGCACGCTGATCGGCGCACCGATCGACGGGCTGAAAGTCACCCTCGTGGATGGCGCCTACCACGCGGTGGACTCGTCGGACATGGCGTTCCAGACAACCGCCAAGGGCTGCTTCCGAGAGTACTACCCCAAGGGCAAGCCCCAGGTCCTCGAACCGCTCATGAGCGTCAGCGTCGAGGGCCCGAGCGAGTTCCAGGGTGACATGGTGTCGACGATTCTGGGACGGCGCGGCATTCTCGTCGGTACGACTGAGGATGACGGATTCGTTCGCATCGAGGCAGAGGTACCGCTCTCCGAAATGTTCGGTTACGCTACGGATCTGCGCTCGGCGACCCAGGGGAAAGCAGAGTTCAGCATGGAATTCCATCGCTACTCCGCAGCCCCGCGTGACGTGCAGGATGAACTCGTCAAACAGTACCAAGAGAAGAAGGCCTCGGGTAACTAGGCTCGTTGGAGAAGAATCACATGAAACTTACCGACGCAAACCGCCCGATGCGGGTGCTCGACAAGGTGCTTCACGGAGGTCTCGGCGCTGGCAACCTGGGTGTTATCATGGCACGCCACGGCACGGGTAAGCTCGCCGTCCTGACGTCGATCGCAATCGATCACGCCATGGATAGCCGCAACACGCTGCACGTTGCGCTGGGGCAGACTCTCAGTGACATTCGCGCCTATCACGACGAAGTTCTGCACGGGATCGCCGGCTCACTCGACCTGAACAACAACGAACTACAAACGCTCGTCGAGCGCCACAAGCAGATCTACAACTTCCGCGATGGACAGTTCAACCTCGCTCGACTGCGTGAGACATTGGACTTCCTGCGCGACGGCTGCGAGTTCGTGCCGGAGCTCATCGAGTTCCAAGGCTGGCCCGACTTCGAGAAGCTCGATCCCAACGAGATGGAGCAGCTCAAGGCCGTCGCCAAAGAATACAATTGCGAGATGTGGCTTGCTGCTCACACGCACCGTACTGACACGGTCAGCGACGCCGGCCTGCCAGACTTCATTGCGCGCCAGCAAGATCAACTCTCTGCTGTTGTGTCACTGGAGCCCGAGGCGGAACACGTGCGGATTCACGTGCTCAAGGCAAACGACGCAGCCGCCGCCGAGCAGATCCACCTCGAGTTCGATCCACAGTCGATGCTGATCCGCTGGCGTTGAGCCGCGCAGCAGCGCATCGAAAACAGGCAGCACTCGCGATGCGAGTGCTGCCTGTTTCTTTTTGGCCTACATCGAGCCGCCTCGAGCCCTGCCGGGGTGTGACGCGAGCTACTACCCGATCATCCGATCGACGATCGCCCGATCCCCCATGACTGCGACTCGCTGCTGGTAGAGCGCGAGCCCGCGCAAGCCACCCAGCTCCTCGCCGCCACCGGCTCGTCCTGGCCCGCCGTGGAGGACTTGCGGGAGGGCCAGCCCAGAGCCAGGGGCTTGGTCCGCGCCCTTCTCAGAACCGACGTAGAGGCGCCCTGTGTAGGCGCCACCATTTTGCAGGTATGTCGACAGCCACTTGACGTCGTCGCCGTACACAGACGTCACCAGCGTCCCCTCAGAGAGCGACACGATCTTGGCAGCCGTCGCTGCGTCACCGTCGTACGGAAATAGTGTCGCCACGGGGCCGAAGACCTCGTGTTCGTGGAGGGGGCTCTGGGCCGTTGCGTCCTTTGCCACCAGCAGCGCCGGAGCAAAGAAGTAGCCGCGCCCCGCGTCGTTACCGATGCCGTCGACCCGCTGACCGCTGCCAAAGACCAGTTCTGCATGTTCCTGGAGCTTCGCCACCCCAGCCACTGCGTCATCGAGCTGTTGCGCGGTTGCCAGCGGCCCCATGGTCACGCCCTTGTCGCGAGGATTTCCGACGACGACGCCCTCGAGGCGCGATCGCAACTCGCCAAGAACGTCGTCGAGCCGCTCCTTCGGCACCAAGATGCGGCGTACCGCCGTGCACTTCTGGCCCGACTTCTGCGTGATTTCGCGGCTGACATCGCGCAGGAACAGGTCCCAAACGTCCGATCCCTCCTCGACGTCGGGAGCCAGGACGGCTGCATTCAGGCTGTCTGCTTCGACGTTGACCTTCACCCCAGCATCCAGGACACGGCTGTCGCCTCGGATCGTACGTCCGGTGTCGGCGGAGCCGGTGAACGCGATCACGTCCTGCGGCCCCAGGTGGGCAAACAGGTCCCCCACTGAGCCGGCGACGAAACTGAGAGCTCCGGCCGGCAGGCAGCCAGAGTCGACGATGGCCTCGACGCACCTGGCGGTCAAAGCGGCCGTACTGGTCGCTGGTTTCGACAGCACCGGCATCCCGGCCAATAGCGCACAGGCAGCCTTCTCCGCCAATCCCCAGGCGGGGAAGTTGAACGCGTTGATGTGCACCGCAACGCCGCGCTTCGGAAGCCACGCGTGCTGCCCCCACGAGCGTGCCGAACGGCCCAGCTGGACACCTTCGCCGTCGGCGAAGCAGCTGCGCTCCTCGAGCCCCTTCGCGAGCGTCGAGTAGTAATACAGCGTGCCGCTAGCGCCATCGATGTCGAACTTCGCGTCCTTGCGCGTGGTCCCACACGATTCGACCGAGTACTCGATCAACGCTTCGCGCTGGTCGTGCAACGCTTTCGACATCGCCGCGAGCATCGCACCGCGTTCCCCCAGCGTCATCGCCCGCAGCGCGGGCCCACCGGTGTCGCGGCAATAACCCACAACCGCGGCGAAATCGAGTCCCTCGGTCGAGGTCTCGGCGAAGACCTCCTCGCTACAGGGATCCGTCAGCGGTCGAAAGCCCGAGGAAGCCTCGAACCACTCACCCTGGACGTAGCTACGCAGTTTCTGCATCTGGAAACCTCTCTGTGTGCTCTCGTGGCGACGACGCAGTCGCGGGAGCAGCCGTTGGTCAAGTCTGGTGTTTGCGTACCGAATTCGACAGGTCCGCGCACGTGGGCGATGACCGCGATCAGGGCAAGCCAAACAGAAAGCTGCGAGGGTGACAAGGGTTTTGACCCCTCCCCAAGGATGCAAACAACCCCGCCGCTGCGCTGTGGCAGAAGCGAGGTTGTTGGCACAAGGAAATCGTAACGGTCAGTGGCCTACGGCGCCGGCATGCACGGTCCGAGATTGTCGTCCGTCGGATCCAGACCCGGCTCTGGGAACGGGTACCTCGGCGTCACGGTACCCGCAAACAGGAAGGTCAAGATGTTGACCGCGTCTGCGATATCGACCGTACCGTTGTCGTTCGGGTCTGCCGCGTCGGGGCAGGGTGGCGGCGTACCACCGGCGAACAGGAACGTCAGCACGAAGACCGCGTCGGCGATATCAATGTTCCCCGAACCGTTCGCGTTACCGCGGACGAAGAGCGCGGCCCCCGTAGGGTCGACGACCTCGACGCCACCGTGCAGCGGGTACGGCACGAGGCTCGGTCCCTGCGTCGGCGAGAAGATATTGTTCGTACCCAGTCCATCCGTGATCACGATGTCCGATGTCGTCCCCACCAGCACCGTGCTCGGTACCGTGTAGTGGAACGCTGCGATGAACTGGTCATTTGCGGCGGGCAACAGCTGCCCAGTGAACGGCTCCTGAGTCTCCAGCAAGATCGCAGAGGTCAGTTCCGACTGCGCACCGTTGGGAGTCACCTGAACGAAGATGAAGTCAGGCCCCAGACCACCCGTCAAACTACCGTCCAGACTCAAGGTCGTTATCGGCGTGACGGCTTCGTCGAAGACGACTGCCACCTGGAAGCCCTGGATCGCTTCGTCGTGGTCAGCCAGCACTTGGTGCGCGACGAACTGACCGGGGATCACCTTCAAGGTGGGTATCCTCAGGACATTGGCGGGCAGCGTCGAACTGATGTAGTTGGGTTTCGTCTCTACCGCGACGCCACCTGGCCCTTGTACGGTCAGCGTGACCGTCCGCAACCCCGGAGTCGTGTACGTGTGGACGGGAGTTGGCATCGTGCTGGTGTTGCCGTCGCCGAAATCCCACAGCAAGGAACTGATGTTGCCGGTCGACAGGTTCGTGAAGGCAATCGTGTGGGGCAGCGTGCCATTGTTGCCAGCGGCGGAAAAGTCAGCGGTCGGCGCCGGTACATTGGTCGTGTAGCGGATGTTGGTCCCGCTCCGGTAAGCCACATGAGCAAAGCCGAACTCGTCCAACCCGACGGACGGCTGCGCAGCGCTGAAGATCGTCGGCGTCAAGTTGACCGAGGACCAAGCCCCGCTCGAAAACTCGTGAAAGTGAATCTGACCGGTACGGGCACAGACGATGCCGATACCGCCGATCGGGCTGGCGGCGATCGAGGGCGGGCCCACGGGTCCTGGATCGCGCACTTCTTCAACGGAGTAACCGCCGCCGGCGTTGCGACGACGGTACGTCAACTCGCTGCCATCGAGGTAGGCGCAGTGAATGTTGCCGGCGCCGTCGATGGCGATCTCGAGATCCGAGTGCGTCATCGTATCATTGGCGATCACTTCCTCGGGCCCCAACAGAGCCCCATCGAAAGTGCGACCGTACAGCGAACCACCCCGCTCGTAGGCAATGAAGGTCGTTGTCAGGTTCACTTCCACGATCACCGGTAGCTGCCCCGCAGCAACGAGCACCGGAGTCCCCGTGTCGCGTTGCACGTAGATGTCGCTGGGACCAGCACCGACTTGGCGCTGGTACGTGATGTCGATCGACCCGGAACCCAGGATTGCGATTCCTGGAAAGGTCTCGTCGACCGCGTCGGTGGCGGTCACGTTGACGGGGGTGCCAAAGCCACCACCCGTGTTGGATACCAGGTAGATATCCTTGCCTGACTGCCCGGGGATCGCAGTGTCCTCGTCATACACGACTTGCGAAGTGAACAACGAGCCGACGTCTAGGCGCCCGTGAGCGCTGACGCCCGTCGACATCGTCGCCAGGGTCGGCTGCGAGAACCCGGAAAGGGCACTGGTGAAGTAGATGTCCTGAATGCCGTGCAACAACACGGCGACACCGTTACCGGTGCCAACAGCGACGCGCGGTTCACTGTAGCTGCCGATACCGTTGAGCTGGATCGGCGCGGTGAACGTCTGTCCGTCCAGCGGACCCGTCAACGGTACTGTGAACGGCACAATCAAAAACGCTAGCGCCACGACCCCGAACAGGGTCCTCAATCGCCCAGTCATACAATCCCCTCGCCTTCGCAGGGTTACCCTCGCAAATGATCACGATTAGATCGCACGCCTACCGAACTCAAACCGCTACACGGCCGGCGATCGGCGACTTCGGCAGTCCGGACCCATGCATCTAAGATCACGAGCGTGATCGATCATGGGTAGACCCATCCAACCCCTCCACAAACTCGGCATGCACCGGTGCCACGGTGGCAACGACGCGGGTGGTTCGCAGACGAGTCCGGACTACGTTGGGATGGAATCGGCACTTAGCCGCTCCATCGACGTGCTCAGCCCAGGGAACTCTCCTCGCTTGAAGTGAGACCCGCACCCATCAAACCAGGATTGGGTCAAAAACCAAGGGGGTTCTCCCAGGAGGCACTAAGAAGTTTAGAATTAAGTACTTAGCGTGAAACAGTGCGTCGTTCGGGGAAGGCTCCGTGAGCGTCAGCGGCGACAGCGGACGAAGTCGCGGCGAGGCGAAACAGGAAGTCGAACAACACAGTGTCGTTCGCCGGGGCCGGGCCGTCGGGTCCTTCGATACCAAAGCGTTCCTTGAGGCGGAGTTGGAACTGGCCACTGAGCAGTAGATTCGGGGCGCCATCGGCACCGACAATCGGCTCGAGTTGCGCCCGGACCGAGAGCGGCACGGTGGTCCCTTTCATCTCGAACGTTCCCTCCATCGCGACCGGGGTAACCGCGCCGAAGCCAAGCTCCCCTGCCAGCGTCAGCCCCGACAGACGGAACGAGGCTTCCGGGTGGTCGGCAACCGCGAGCATGCTGCTACCGCGAATCGCCTCGTCGATATCGGGATATCCCATCGACACCGACCGCGTCTGCACGACGAAGTGGCCGGCACCGTCGCTAGTCGTAGACGGCAGCGATAGCTCGCCTTTGGTTTCGGTCGCTTGCCCCGAGTAGAACTCGAGAGGACTCGCGAAGCGGAACACGACGTCGCCGCGGCGGTCACTGGCCGGCGACACGACCGTCCAGGCGCGGGCCAGCGGGAGATCTGCTACTACGATCTTCGTGCCGACCTCTTGGGCCGGCAGCTGGGCTTGCAGCGTTGCCCAGGAGCTCCGCGGCGCCGCGCTGGGGACGGGGTCGAATCCGTCTCCCAAGCTGGGATCGGCGAACTCCGCGATCAGCTGCTCCTCGATGCCTTGCCCCGCCTGCTGCAGCCACTGCTCGCGCTGGTCCCACGCCCCCGTGAACGGCGCATCCGCGTTGGAGAAGATCGCTTCCTTGCAATGAAACTGCGAATAGAGCTGCACGGTGAGGTGCAGCGTTCCCGCCGCGTCGCAGTATGGGTACAGGTCTACGTAGAAGATGCGATCGCCGCGCCCGAGAGCTACTTGCTTCGTGCTCGCAAACGACTTGAAGCCGACGGCGAAGGCACGCTGCACCTCCTCGGCAAACGTGGCTGCTGTGTAGTCGGGCGGCACGTCTCCGGTGAGCTCGGTGATCTTCAACGGCGCGACCACGGTCGCGCGCTCGCTGCGCCAAGCGAAGATGTCCTCGCGCGGGTTCTCCGCGGCTGGTTGCGGCACGGCCCGAAACGTTCGAATGAAGTTGCGAAGCCGCGCCGTGTTTCGATAACGCCCCTGGTAAATCGCGTGGTCGCTGCGCGTCAGGTAGGAGATCAACGGGGTGATCGTCACGTCCGCGGGCGCCCCGGCAGCGACATCGATGACCTGTAGGTCGATCTTCTCCGAGGCCGCGAATTCTCGCAGGGCCGGCAAGTCGACTTCGGCGAACTCCGTGGCCACAGCTGAGCCGGAGTCACGCACAAAGACGACGAGACGCTCTGTGCCGCCGCTGCCGGCGACCGTGGAGCTTGCATCCGTTCCGTTCTTCGGCGAGCGGCACCCTACGGCAGCCGTCGCACAAAGCAACCAGAGGCAGCAGAAGAGCCGCCCCGCGATCTGGCGGCGATGCCTGGCACGTTCCATCACTGACATATTCGTTCCTGAGTCTGCGTCGTGGCGACGATACGTCGCTCGCGACAGATAGACGACGGTGTCACGGTCCTATCCACACCGCGCGCGCGGTGCGGCGCATATTACCCGCGCGGCGCATACCGCGCCTCGCCATTTGCGGGCAAATCTGCTAAGCGCAGAGTCAGCATCTATACGAGTCGCAAGATTCCAAGGTTCCCTCCCGGTCCCGGCGACGCTACCCTCTGCGGTCTGAGAGAGACATGGCCTGCCTCTCGCGACCCGAAAAAGCCAGAACCGCCCCAGGAAGTGGAACGCTAGATCTCATGAAGCTGCCGAGAAACCCAACGCGCGCGGTGCAGATCGGCACGGTGA
Source organism: Planctomycetota bacterium (assembly GCA_039028735.1). Lineage (GTDB taxonomy): Bacteria > Planctomycetota > UBA8108 > UBA1146 > JAJFFE01 > JBCCHQ01. Next base: position 12,782 of record JBCCHQ010000136.1, read on the forward strand.
CCATCGGCGCCGGCCACCCGATCGCTGTCCAGAGCATGTGCGCGACCAAGACCCGTGACATCGACGCCACCGTCGCGCAGATCCAGCAGTTACAGGCAGCGGGAGCCGACTTGATTCGTATCGCCGTGGACAGCAAGCGCGATGCCGAGGCAGTGGCCGAGATTCGCCAGCGAACCGATGCTCACCTCGTCGTGGATCTACAGGAGAACTACCGCCTGGCGACCGTTCTCGCCCCTCATGTGAACAAGATCCGCTACAACCCGGGGCACCTCTACCACCACGAGCGCGAGAAACCGTGGCAGGAGAAAGTCAGGTTCTTGATCGAAACGGCGGCCGCACACGATTGTGCGGTGCGGATCGGCGTGAACTGCGGTTCCGTGGATCCCGCCAAGAAGGACCGCTACCCGGAGAGCGACTCGATCTCGCCGATGCTCGAGAGCGCACTGGAGCACAGTGAGTATGTCGACTCACTCGGCTTTCATCGCTTCTGTGTATCGCTGAAAGATTCTGACCCCGAAAAGGTCATCGAAGCCAACCAGCGCTTCGCGCAAGCGCGCCCAGATGTACCGCTGCACCTTGGGGTCACCGAGGCCGGCCTCCCTCCCGACGGAGTCTTCAAGACACGCGTCGCATTCGAGCAACTCCTCTCGCGCGGGATCGGCGATACAGTACGTGTGTCACTGACTGTGCCCAACGCCCGCAAGGGGGAGGAGATTGCCGCTGCGCGAGAGATCATCGAAGACATCGCCAACGGGCGGGTGCGCAGCGTCGTGCACTACAACCGCGACCGTCTCAACATCATTAGCTGCCCGAGTTGTTCCCGAGTCGAGAACGAGGCTTTTGTCGAACTCGCCGAGAAGGTCAAGGAAATGACCGAGTACGCGGCCGACCACGCCATCACGATTGCGGTCATGGGCTGCCGCGTCAACGGCCCCGGCGAAACCGACGATGCCGACCTTGGGCTCTGGTGCGCACCGACCTTCGTGAATCTCAAACGAGGCGGCGAGGCACTGGGCGCCTTTCCATACGACGAAATCCTGCCCCGACTGCAGAGCGAACTCGACGACCTGATCGCGGCGCGGAGCTAACGACCCGCCTCGCTAACGACCCGCCCCGCTTAGCGACCCGCCCCCTGGAAGGGGGTCGCAAATCGATCGGCACCGGCGTTGTCTTGTCCCCCGAACGCTAGCGACACGAGCAGCAACAAGACCACCTCGACGAGTAGACACCAGACCACCGGCAAGACTCCGAATGTCGGCAAGGAAAGTTCGAAAGCGTCGCCCAACAGAGCACCACTGTAGTAGCACGCCAACAGTACATGGCCCGCCACGATCGCGAGCACGGCCGCGAGCGCTGTCGATCTTCGCCAAAAAAACGCGGCTACCATGATCGGGATCAGCAGCGTGTAGCCACTAAAGATATAGAGCGCCATCTTCAAGATGGACGCCGGCCGCCACCAGGCCACGAGGAAGGCCGCCATCGCAACCAGCAAGAGCGCGATACGCCCCGGCCACACCTGCACCTGTTTGCCCCGCCCCACGACATCGACAGTGAACATCGTCGATAGCGAGAGCAGTTGCGCGTCGATACTCGACATCACCGCCGCGAGGACGGCCGCGAGCCCCACTGCCGTCAGCCACGTTGGCAGGTGCGCCTCGACCAGGAGCGGCAGAATGCGATCGGCTTCCTTGCCGATCAGTCCCGGCTCCGCGACACGCCCCCAAAGCCCGATCAGCGTTACGGGAACAAAGAGCAGCATCAGCGCCCAGGGATAGACAGCTATCGTCCGCCGCATCGACGTCATGTCGCGAGCTGCGAGCAAGCGCATGAACATGTGTGGGAACGCAATGACGCTGGCAGGTCCAACCAAGAAGCCAAAGGCCCAACTCGCTGGGGACAAGATTCCGGCACCTGGTCGCGCGAGCGCCTCAGGAGCTTCGACGACGAGACGCTGATGCAGATGCGCACCGCCTCCCAGGGAATGCGCAATGCCGATACAAGCGACGACCAAGAACAGCAAGAACACGGACGCTTGAAACACATTGGTCCAAGCCGTGCCACGCATCCCTCCCAGCGCCGTGTAGAGTACTGCAACACCGGTCACCATTGCCGCGGCGACGACGTACGGTATCTTCGCAATCTCCTCGACCGCCAAAGCTCCCCCCAGCACACCGACGCTCAAGTACAAGAACGTATAGAAGGTCGGGAGCGCGAAGAACAAGAAGCCCACCAACTGCGAGCCCCAACGGTCTGCAAACATCTGCGACTGCGTGATGTATCCGTTGCGCCGACCGACGTTCCAGATCGGGTACCCCAACACGATGAACAAGAGAGGTGAGATCAATGCTGCTGCCGCACCGAAGAACCCGAACGCCCCAATCCCCTCGCGGTACACGAAGCCAGGAAAACCCAGCATGCCGAAGGCCGTCACGTTGGTACCAAAGAGCGCCATGAACAACACGATGCCGCCGAAGCTACGCCCAGCTAGGAAGTAGTCTTCGGCCGTTCCAGTACTGCGACGAGAGCTGTACCAGCCGATTGCGACCAGCACCAATAGGTAAGTCACGACGACAAGGACTTGTACCGTCATCGCGTGGTACCCCAGGTGCAGCGCAACACCAACCACAACACGACGCTAGCGATGCCCACCCAGCCAACAGTGTGCAACAGCTCCGCTGGAATCCACCCGAAGTAGGCCTTCGTCTGCGGCTGCGCCGGTCCTGGGAGGTTGTGCCATACCAGCAAGCCGACGACTGCTCCCCACGCGAACCAACGCATCCCGCTCCTTCCTTGCAAGGCGTCGACGCCCTAACCCTCACGCTCCCACAAGAAGAGTTGCAGATCACGGTAGCGATTGCTGGTGCCGCGAAAACTTCGGATGAAACGCAACCCAGGCTGCTGTTGCGAACGGCGCGCGGCCCACGGCGTGAACTCCAAACACTTATCGTCGATCTCCTGCCGATAGAAGACGACCCACGCTCGATCGTAGGCGTCGATCGCGGGCGCGGTCGCGACGATGGCAACATGGTCTCCCTGTGCGTAGTAAGCGACCTTCTCACGCGTGGTCACGACCACGGCGCCGGGGCCTTGTTGCGCCAGAATGAACTCACCGGCGAGTTTCTCGGCGCCTTGGTCGGTGCGCTGCTCCTTGATCCCCTTTGGCACCAAACACAAAGCCGCGACCGCCACCACGACCAGCCCCCAAAATTGCGAGGGTGAGGTTCGCGACGGTGAGGTCTGCGACGACGAAGTTTGCGCTGCGCCGCTACGCAGGCACCTCGCAAGCCACGCCCCTCCCCAGTACAAACCCAGCGCCGCGTACGGAAGAGACAATGCCATCAGCGTGAACACATGCCGACGGCTGATGTACGTAGGCCCCACGATCTCGGCAAGGCGCAAAAGGACCAGACACATGCCGACAGCCGTGACTCCGAGGAGTGGGCCGCCATAGCCGAGACGCAACCGCTGCACAGCGAGTGCCAACAGGCACAGCGCTGCCGGGACACCAAGCCCTTCCGTCGCTGTCGTCAGCCACCGATGGAAGATCGTACCGACGGCGGTCGGGTCGATGCCGAGGAACGCCGCCCGCAGCTCGTGGATGTCGAGCGCACCGGGAACACCCGCGGTCAACAGTTGCTTCTTCAGAGTGAAGGTCCACTCCCCCGCCAGCGAGCTGATTGCAAACGCGTACGGCGACGCAACAGCGAGAGTCACGAGCAGGAACCCGGCCGTTGCTGGCAACCAGGCGCGTTGCTGTTGCCGCAACTCCCAAGCCCAAAACAGCGGGAGAACAGCTGCCAGCAGCAGCCCCTCGGGGCGTGCCAGATAGGCTGCACCGACCAGAGTACCTGCCAGCAGGGCGGCGCCCCAACCGGGGCGTCGCCCGAATCGCAGCCCCTCGTGCAGGGCGGCCAGGAACAGCGCCAAGAAAACCGTATCGCTCATGATGTCGGCCGCGGACCGAATCAGGTAGGGCTGGCAGGCAGCGAGCAGACCGGTGCACCACGGCGGCAATTGCGGCACCACCCAGTGGGAGATGCGCATCAGCAACAGCACAACGAGTAAGCCACAGGTCAGTGTGAGGAAGAATGCGGAACTCTCACGTCGTTGCCGCTGCTGCGTCGGCGTGTCTCCTGCGGCAAACACGCCGTGCACCCGATCGACTTGTGCGATCAGAAAGGCCGTGAGGGGATGGTAGCGATCGGTCAGCGCTGCGGCGTAGTCGCCGTCGTTCATACGCTCTGCCACGCGCAAGAAGCGTGCGGAGTCGGTACCGATCAACGGAGTGTTGGCCCAGCAGACAACACGCAGAGCCAACGCGAGGAGAAGAACGCCCAACACCGCCCACCAAGACAAACGGGGAACATCGGTGCCAGTCGTCGGACTCGCTTGCACTAGCAAACCCTCGCGTCGTCAGTACTCAGCCGTTCGAAGAAAACAAGAAGCGAGCGGCAGCCCTCGCGAGAGCTGCCGCTCGCTCGTGCTGCTAGACGCGGCGCAACACCATGACGACACCATCGTCGTCGGGGAGGTTCAGTTTGTCCCCATCGACTTCGATGACCTTACTCTCGGTCTTGCCATCCTTGTCGGTGGTTTCGACCGTGAGCTTGTTGCCCTCCGTCTTCGTGATCTTGTAGCTCGCCTCTTCGGTCTGCTCTTGCCCCATGAAGGACATCTTCATGATGATCTTGTCCGCCGTGATGTCGACCTTCATCGACTCCATGACGACATCCATCATCTGCTGCTGAGCTTCTGGCATCTTCTTGTAGTCTTCGGTCAACTTCATCGACTCCGCGTCGACCGTCCAGTTGCCTTTGATATCCGGAGCACTGGCACTACAACCCATCAGTCCTGCAACGAGAGCAAGCATTGCAACAATACGCACCACAGTTCACCTCTTTCAAGTATGGGAAAACGAGAGCATAGGCGAAGTCTCCCTCGGTTTGCACCCCCTAGTCTTGACGAACAAAGCAGGATTCGCCTCCCGACTCGCAGACAAACAAGCCCTCCCGGGACGCCCCTTGAGCCGTCAGGCGAAGGCGCAATATCATCGTCGGGCTAATAACCCGGAGGTCGAGCACAAAAAAAGGCGTCGGTCCCGTCGGAACCGACGCCATATTTGGAATCGCAACGGCGGC
>JBCCHQ010000137.1:0-17847 GCA_039028735.1 Planctomycetota bacterium
CCCCCCGCGGGGGGGCCCGGGCTGCGTGCTCCACACCCCAACGGCCGTTTTAAAACCGCCCCGCAACAAAAAACCCCGGCGCCCCCCGTTGCCGGGGCCCCCGGGCTCTCCAGAGACCTTTGTGACTTACGGGTGCACGACCACCTGGCGCCTAGCCTTCAGCAGATCGATCGCGATCTGCATAGCTTCCTCCAGGTAGTAGTTGCGCTCGATCTTGTTCTCCGGTTCCTCCGCTGCGGCGTCGTCGGTCTTGTCGTCCGCTCCAGCCACGTCGGCAGTATCCTTCTTCGCTCCGTCTTCTGTGTCGCTGTCCGAGCCGTCCTCGTCGTCGAGATCGATCTCGAGTTCCTTGCGCTGCGCAAGATACGTCTCGCGCTTGAGCGGCACGGTGTCACGGTCCTTGTACTTCAGGTACCGCTGAATTCGATCACTGACCTCTTTGAAGTCCTCAGACACGGCAACGCGACGCGCGGAACGCTCGCGGAGGGACTTTACGGTGTTCTTCGTGATCGACTTCGCGCTGCGGTACTTCGCCGGATCGATACGGTGGAACGCCACGGAGTGATCCAACTCGGCTTCACCTACGCCGTAGTGGGCGGTCAACGACGGCAGCTCGATATCGGACTGCACGCCACGGTTCTGGGTGCTGGCGCCGTTGACGCGGTAGAACTGCTGAAACGTCAACTTCAACGCTCCGAGGTTCGGGCCGCCGCGGCGCCCCAGATCGACGAGCGTCTGCACCGTGCCCTTGCCGTGCGTCATCGGATCGCCGACGACGATACCGCGACTGTAGTCCTGGATCGCAGCGGCAACGATCTCGCTAGCGCTCGCGCTGAAGCGACTGACCAGGACGACCAGCGGGCCATCCCACTCGGTGCCGTCATCGTTGTCGCGGTGGCTGCGCACGTTGTTGTTGTAGTTGCGTACCTGGAGGACAGGTCCCGACTTGATGAAGACACCAGTGAGGTCGATCGCCTCAGTCAACGAGCCGCCCCCATTCGAGCGCAGATCGAGCACGACGGTCTCGACGTCTTGCACCTTGAACTGACGCAGGATCTTGCGAACGTCTTTCGTCGTACTCGTGACGTTCTCTTTGCCCGCCTCTGCGCCCTTCATGTCGCGGTAGAAGCTCGGCAGATCGATCACGCCGACCTTGTGCTTCTTCTCGCCTTGTTCGACCTCGAACACTTCGCCTTGGGCCGACGCATCGGCAAGTTCGACCTTGTCGCGCGTGATCTCGTACACGCGACGCTCGCCACCCCCGTGCGGAATCACCAGCAGTCGCACAATGGTACCGCGCTTGCCGCGAACGAGGGGTACAACGTCGGTCAACTTCCAGTCGACGACGTCTGTAAGCTCGTCATCGTCCGCTTGGCCGACAGCAACGATCTGGTCCTTGGCCTGCAGACGGCCGTCGCGATCTGCGGCTCCCCCCTTGACGATTCGCTCGATCGTCGTGTAGCCGTCGATCGAGCGCAAAACTGCACCGATACCGTCGAGCTCGAGGCGCATGGAGATCTCGAAGTTCTCCAGCGTATGCGGCGACATGTAAGTGGAGTGCGGGTCGAAGCTGGTCGTCAGTGCGCCGAGGTACATCTCCAGCAACTCGTCGTTGTCAGTCGCGTCCATACGCTTCGCAAAGCTGTTGTAGCGCTTCTTCAGTTTCTTGCGCACTTCGTCAAGCTCAATGTCGTCGGCGGTCTCGACCAAGATGTCGTGCTTGATACGCTTGCGCCAGCGCTCCTTCACTGCCGCTTCGTCGCGCGGATAGCGCAGCAGGTCGGGCTCAACGACCAGCGACTCTTCCACGCTGAAGTCGTGCTCCGCGTCCACCTGCTTCTCGATGATCGGCAGCTTCTCACGGACGCGCTGTTGGAAGCGACGAATGACGTCGAAGCCAAACGAAAGGTCTTGCTTCAGCAGCTGATCATCAAGCTGCAGCTTGTGCTTGTTGAACTCTTCGATGTCCGACTGCAAGAAGTACATCTTCATCGGATCGAGCGACTTCAGGAACGACTTCATACAGCGCGCCGACATCCGATCGTCGACGCTCATTCCCGAGATGTGCCCTTCTTGGATGAGGCCGATCAGCTCTTTCGTGATCGCCTTGTCGACTTTCGTCGGCTCAGTCAGCGTATCGCCGGCTCGCACGAGCGGCGCAGCTGTCGTCACGAGGAGCGCGACGAGGAGAGCGAGGCCACGAGCTTTGCGTGGCGTGTGGGCACCAACGTTCAGGGAAACGAAACTCATAGAGATCCCTTCTTCCGGGTCTTGTGCGGTCCAGCGCGAGGCCATTCTCAGGCGGCGGGGCCGGGCAACAAAGGCGACTACGCTGTTCCTACCATCGGCTCGATCCGGGGAGGGCCGGACCGGGGGCGTCAGATCTGGGCCTGACACCCCTGCGCATGCAAATCCCCGTCCCAGCCTCCAACAGATCCGAACCGGCGCATCCTAACGGGCTGGCGGCCAGAGACTAGTGGGTCGCGAGCGCTTCGTCAGGGATCCCCCAACGGTTCGCTCGTTAACCTCCGCTTGGGCAGAGGTTATGGGACTCTTCAAGAGTACCATCTCAGGGCCATCGATGCCTGTCACACCCCCCTCGACGGCATCGCCAGCGGCGCCTCTGGCGCCCTCCTGCCACAGGTGGTTACGGCTACGGTGCCTACAGGATTCACCTCATCTGGGGTCCGCAAAACCGAAGAAGATTCCCTTCGACCGGAGAGTGCCGGTAGTCTGGCAGGGCCCGCGATCTGGCCCTACAACGACCGTACCCCGATGGGTAGCGTGTCGCTGGCCGCCGATCGCGTCGGTACGTCCGCTACCCGAACAGGAAACCTTGCAGGAGCCCCGTGACCTCGTTGCCTCACCCATCCGACCCGTTCCCCGACAGCCATCCGTTCAAGGACGACTACCAGGACCCCAAGGAGCAGCTAAACATCTCTGATGCCGACCTAGACGCCATGATGGCCGGTAGCTTCGGAGCCTTGGCAGAATCGTTGGACGTCGACGCACTGGAGGCCGGCGACACGATCAACGGCATCGTGATCGGTGTCGACGACGCCGAGGTCTTGGTCGAAGTCGATAGCAAACATCACGGTGCGATCGACCGCGCCGAGTTCGACGACGACGTACCCGCTGTCGGTTCGCCGGTCACTGCCCACTACCGCCGCTACGATGCTGGCCGCGGCCTGTTGTTGCTAGCGGTGCGAGAAGCGCGCAAAGAACTCTTCTGGGACGAGATCAGCGAAGGCACGGTCTACGTGGCTCGGGTCACCGGCGTCAACAAAGGTGGACTTACCGTCGACATCAAAGGAGCCCGGGCGTTTCTGCCGATCTCGCAGATCGAGCGGGGCCACGTCACAGATCCTGATTCCTACGTGGGCCAGGAGCTCGAGTGCGAAGTCACGTCGTTCGACCGCGCTGCACAAGACCTCGTGGTCAGCCGACGCGTTATCCTCGAACGACAGCGCGATGACGAACGCTTCGAAGCCGTGGCTCGTTTCGAAGTGGGCGCCGAAGTCCAGGGGCGAGTCACGCAGATCAACCAACATGGCGCCTTCATCGATCTCGGCGGCGTGGAGGGGCTTCTACACAACAGTAAGTTGCACCGTCGCGGCTCAGACCAACCTCCGCTTCAAACGGGTGACTCGGTCCGGGTCGAGGTGGTACATGTCGACCGTGAAGCAGGCCGAATCGGCCTCGACCACGCGCGCGAGCAAGAGAGCACATGGGACCGCGTCGCCAACGACTACGCCGTCGGTGACGAAGCGACGGGCCTCGTAAACCGCATCACGACAGAAGGTGCGTGCATCTTGCTGGATGAGGGCGTCGAGGGGTGGATCCCGCCGGAACTCGTCAGCGAACGCTTGCGACCCGGCTCACTCTGCAAGGCCGTTGTCTATGCCGTCGATGCCGGGGCTCAGAAGATCACGCTGCATCCGCGGGCATGACATTCTCAGGGATGAGCTAAGCGCAAAGCTCGAGCAAGCAACGCCCAGTAAGAACTAGAGAGGCCGACAAATGCAACGCTTCCCGAACTGTTCACTTGCCTTCATCGCTTGCTTCCTGCTGCTTGTCGGTAACCCGATCGGTGCCCAGAATACGCTACGCATCGGATGTCGCGACGTCCTACCAGACACGATCGCTACGCTGCCAGTGCTTGCGACCAACGATCAACCGATCCACGCCCTATCGATCGCGTTACGCCACAGCCCCACCCTGCACTTCGATAGCGGCGTGAGCGGGCTCGACTTCGCTGGCTCCATCATCGAGGCGGTCCTGGCCGGCAGTAGCCCTGGTTTCCTTTCGCTCGAGTACGACGCAGTTGTCGATGAGCTGACCCTCGGCCTCTTGTTGGAAGTCGTACCGCTCCCGGTACCGCTGGAGCTCCCTGTCGCAAGCAACGAACAGCTACTGCTGTCCATCGGTTTCGAGATTCCCGTGACCACTGCGCCTGGGATGCACACTGTCGAGCTAGTCAACGGGCTGGGGCGCCCCCCGATCGACAACACGTTCTCGAGCCAAGGAATCACGCTGTCGCCCACGCTGACTGCCGGCGGTTTCTCCGTTACGAATCCCAACGACTTCGAGGTCGTCGACCAAACCGTACCCACGTTCGCCAGCTTCGGCGTTGCAGTCGTCGCCACCCACGATGCGTTGATTCAGGGTTTCCAAGTGTCGCTGACCTACGACGCGGCGGAGCTCGACTTCGACTCTGTCACTGGGGTCGCCACGGAAGCGGGAGACTACTTGTTCGACGTCAACCCTGCTCTATCAGCTGGCGGAGAACCGTACGCACTCTTCGAAGTCAACGGGCCAACACCGATCCCGGGGACGACCCGCAGTCGGGTGCAGGTCGGCGCCATCATCGATATCTTCAGTGCTCACCCACTACCAACAGGGTCTCGATCGATCGTACATCTGCTCTTTAGAGCTCTACCCGGCGCGTTCCCGGGCGCTGCCACAGAGATTCGCCTCGACCCGATCGACAACTTCGTCGTGATCGAGGGACAAGCGGTGGAGCCGCTGTTGGCGCATGGGCTGTTGACGTTCTCGTCGACCATAGCAATCTTCAGCCGCGGCGATGCGAACCTCGACGGGCACATCGATGTGACCGACGTCGTTTTCGTCTCCAAGTACGCGCTGAGCCCCGGCGTCCCGCTCCCGTGTGCAGACGCTGTGGATGCGAACGACGATGGAATCGTGGACACCGCGGACGCCCTGCACCTAGTGAGCTTCCTCTTCGTCGGCGGCCCCCGACCGGCCGCACCATCTCCAACCTGTGGCGTGGATCCGACCACGGACGGGCTCAGCTGCCCGGGATACTCACAACTCTGCCCGTAGGCTGTTTCCGGTTACTGCGGCGTCGCGACGATGGTGCCGCCACCCAGGCAGCGGTCGCCGTCATAGAAAACCCCGAACTGTCCTTCGGCGAGGCCCTGATCCTCCTGTGCCAGCTGCACTCCGTAGGAAGCATCGCCAGTCGGTGTCAGCTCACAGTCGACCACCGTTGGACTGTGGCGCACTTTGACCTGTAGCTGCAGCGCGCTAGGTGGTTCCGTGATCCAGTTGACGCGGGCAACTTCGAATCGGTCGCGCCTTCGCACGACGTCTTGGTGGGAGACGTAGACCACGTTGCGTTCGCAGTCCTTCGCGACGACGAACCACGGCCCCTGACTGAGCCCCAACCCCTTGCGCTGGCCGATCGTGTGAAACCAGAAGCCTCGGTGTTCGCCGAGGACTCGCTCGGTACCGTGTTCACGAATCTGCCCTGGCTGTTCGCCCAGGTGAGCCGCAACGAAATCGTTGTAACGGATCTTGCCGAGGAAACAGATCCCCTGGCTGTCACGGCGGTCTTGGTTTGGTAACTCGAACTGACGGGCGCGGTCGCGCACTTCTTCCTTCTGCAGCCCGCCGATCGGAAACAGACAACGAGACAGTTGCTGCTGACTGAGATGGCTCAGGAAGTAGGTCTGGTCCTTGACGGGATCCACACCCTTCAGCAACCAGTACCGACCCGCATCTTCATCGATGCGGGCGTAGTGCCCGGATGCAATCTTGTCGAACGACGCGCCGAAGGTCGCTGCGACCTCGTCGTTGAACGCCCCGAACTTGATCTGCTGATTGCAGAAGATATCGGGACTCGGCGTGCGCCCGGCCCGCAGCTCTGCAATCGTGTAGGCAACGACGCGATCGTGATATTGCCGCTGCAACGGCACGACTTCCAACGGGACGCCTGCCTGCTCGCACACAGCACGCGCGTAGCGCAGATCGTCTTCCCACGGGCAGTCGCCCAGAAACGCCATTTCCTCTTCGAGCCACACTTTGAGGTAGAAGGCCGTCAGCTGATGCCCGCCTTCCTCCTGCAGTGTGCGCAGCACGACAGAACTGTCGACACCGCCCGACAGTAGCACCGCGATCTTCACGCCATCTTCTCCAGCATACGTAGACAACTAACGATCCTGCCGCATGGTAGCAGGTCCAGTCGGATTCCAGCTAGGGCGACCGGCGGTGCGGGCACTACTCGAGGAGGCGTTGCGGTCGGCCGTCGGACTGCAGACCATGATTCAGCTGCACGCCGCGTCCGGCTGCCATCCCGGCCTCGCGGGCGCCTGCCTCGTAGTACTTGGTCCGTGTCGAGAAGGTCACGTGCGGGTAGAGCCGTGCGCGGTGTTCGTCCGCTTCACGGCCGCGGGTCTGCACGACAGCCCGGCAGTCACTTCCCTGCGCTTCGAAGGTCTGCCGCTCCTCCTCGAGCCGCAACCGGATCGTCTCGACGACGCCTTCGTAGAAGTCGGCCAGATGCCGGCGCACACTTTGCCCTGAAGACTTGCGCCGGTGCTTCTCGAGATCGCCGGGTGGAGCACTTGGCGCTCGAGGCAGCGGTAGCTGTAGGCGGCGACCTCGACGTTCGAGCGCCGTCCGATGAAGCTGTAGGTCCGTGCCCCAGGCTCGCGATAGAAGCTCGTCATCCACTCGCACAAACACGAAGCGGCGACGACCTGCACGAGCATCTGCCGCCACCCCTCGACCTTGCGGCGGCCGGCTGCGAAAGCTGTCTTCTTCTCGACCAGCGGGTCCTCGCTACCGTGCTGCCCTTCGAGCTGCGCAACGTCCGCGACCGACAGGTTGTGCTTGAGGAGGAGGGACTGCGCCTTCGCAGCTGCGCTCGCAGACTCGGCAGGGCTGTCGGTCCCATCCGACAACGCTTGCAGTTCCTTGACGAGGCGCAGGACACGCAACCGTTCGTGCGACGGCTCGCCGTCACCATCTGAGACTCCCAGCCCTGGTCCGCGCGCCACCATTCTTTGCTCCCGCTTTCGTCCATAACCAATCTGTGCGGCGCATCAAAGCACAGCGGAGCCGACGCTGCTACCCGCAACAGTTGCTAGCCTGTCACTGAGGGCTCACCTGGACGTCAGCGCGCCGGAACGACTCGTGCAAAGCATCGTAGTGTTCTTCCGACAAGAAGCGGCGAACGAGGTGCAGGTAGGCGCCGGCAAACTCCGGACCGTGCGACGCGCAGTGTGACGGGGTGATCGTGTGAGCGAGCTCGTGCAGCACGATCAGCTGATTGCGGGACCAGCGTGGCAGCCGCAGCTCGGCTCCGAACCAGGCGTCGGCGGCACAAGCGTGGCGCCGGCCTCGGCCGTCGCGAACGCGGATGACGCGAGGCGCGTTCGGGATTCGCTCCCAGAAAGCCGATGTGGTAATCGAGTCAACGAAGGCTTGCGTGTCGTCGAGGCTAACGAACACACGCCCGGCGTCGACACCTTCTTCGGCGTCGTACAACCGGGCGCGCTGTTGGTCACGGGGTTGACTACCGGTTCGGGGCCCACTTGCTGCCTGGTCTCCAGAACCGCGGATCATGCAATCGCCTCTCACGAGCTCTGGTCAGGCACTGCCGCTTGCACGACCGCGCTAGAACGGGGTGACGATCACCTGCAGATCGCTCGTCAAGTTGACCCCACTGACCTCGAGATACCACAGGCCTGGTGTGCCCGCATCAGTCAAGTCCTGCAAGACGATTTGGTCTCCCGAGCCGATGAAGGTCGCCTCGTACACCGGCACGAAGTCGTCGTCTTCGATGTAGACGGTGAACTCGCCTTCGACGTCGAGGCCGACGATGTCGACCGTCGCGAAAGAGAAGTCGTTCGCCCACTCGAAGCCGTCGACGAACGTCTCGTTGAACGGCTGAACCGTATAGACAATTTCCTCGGGAACCACTTCAACGTGGCGGTGGCGGCGACTCTTGTGACATCCAGTGAGGAGGATGCCTGCGAGGGCCACGAACATGAGGATACGAGCTGCGGATGGTCTCATGACTCACCTCTCTCAAAGACCTGCGCCCTCGAAACGCTTGCCGACAGGCCAGAGAGAGACCCGCGCCCACGGATCAGACTCCAAAAAGGAGCGCCGCAAGAGGAGTAGCGGCTGCCCTACTGCCTGCGCGCAAACGGCTGAGAGCGCCGTATGTGCCAAGTCTAGAGAGGTGTACGAGGCGCGGCCGGGACTTATTTAGCGGATTCCGTGATTTTTGCCTGATCGAGCCGTGGGTGGCCGCTCCGCAGGTCGTCAGCCGCAATTCCGGCCCCACCGTTCATGCTATCCATGTGGAACAACAACTCCGTCATTGCGTACACCGCCGCCAACACGTCACCGGTGTGCCCACACTCAGACGCCGTGTGCATGTTACGAATCGGGAATCCAACGGAGACTGCTGCGGAATCGCGCCCCGAGAACACGCCAGCCATCGCATCGGTCCCCGTGTCACGCCCCACGACTTTCAGCTGGCAAGGGATGTCGTTCTTCTTCGCTACCTGCTGAATCATCGAGTTGACGTAGGAGCTGGTGATCGAGCCCACGGCCAACGTCATCCCTTTGCCCATCGCGTTCGGCGTGAAACGACGGTCACCGACTCGTGGTGCCGCGGCCAGGTCGTGCGAAACGTCCAGACCGACAACGACGTCCGGCGTCATCTCCCCAGCCAGCACGCGGCTTCCCATCCGTCCGATCTCTTCGTGCGTCGCCGCTGCACCGAGGAACCGCACGTTCTTGAGCCCACCTCGTTCGGCGATCAAGCGAGCAACCTCTGCTACCACGAAACAGCCGAGACCGTTGTCGAGGTAGGCGCCGTAGAACGAGTCCTGAGCAAAGCCGCGCCGAATCTTACGCTTGAGCAGCAACGGGTCGCCGGCGCGAATCCCCAGCTTCTCGACCTGCTCTTTGCGTTTCTTGCCATGCAGTCCGAGTTCGAGGTAGAGCATCTCCGGCTTGATCCCTTTGCGACCACTGCGCGTCTCCGCGTCCGCAAAGTGAATGGCACCGATCGCTTCGATCGTGCCGCCATCGAACGTGCGGTACTCACCGGGCTTCTTCGGGTTCTCGGAGTAGAGAACGACCTCCTGGCTGATCAAAGTGATCGGGAGGAAGCTATCGCAGTTCACCCAGATCTTGCCGTCGTCACCAACGCTGCGCACTTGCAGCCGAATCTTGTCGGCGTGGCCGATCATCATGACGCTGAACGCGTCGGCGGCGTCGGGGGCGGTGTCCACGACGATCGAAGCATTGCCGCGGAAACGGTGGATCTTCCAGCTGTCGGGCATGAACTTGTCGAGATAGGGCGCCATAACCCCTTCGGTCATCGCTGCCTCGAGACCGATCGGGCTCGGGGCGCCCAGCAGATCCCGCATGAATTGGAACTGTTTATCGGGCATCGTGCTGTCCCAAGGGCGATCAGCGCTCATGCTCCACCTCCGTTCGTCCGAATAAAGAGCGAAACGGGGATCGTGGCGAGGCTGCCTCGGGAAATCAAGGTCCTGAGACCCAATAGTTACGCCCCGCTGAAGTTGGGGTTGCGAAACTCTGGCACCGGTGTATGACCAGCACGTTCAAACGAGCGCAGGAAGGCCCTCCGGAAGCGACCTATGACGACCGAAACATCGCCTGCAACTTTCGACTCCAGAAAGCGCACCATCCTTGGTGACTTTCGGGAGATCTTTGGCGACTTCTGGGCCTATCGTTTCCTGCTGTACCAGCTGACGCTGCGAGACATCCGAATTCGCTACAAACAGGCGATTATGGGTTTCGGGTGGGCGATCTTGATGCCACTCATGGTCGTTGGCTCTGGGCTGATCGTGCGGAGCGCCATGGCCTACCTGGCGGATCAACCGTTCGCATCGGAGATCATCGCCGGCGTCGCTCTGAAGGCCGTTCCTTGGTCCTTCTTCGTGAGCTCGATCGGCTTTGCGAACCAGAGCTTGGTCAGACACTTCTCACTCGTCACGAAGATCTACTTCCCACGTGAGGTGCTGCCACTGTCTGCAGTACTTGCCGGTGTGTTCGATTCGTTGATCGGCGGGGTTGCTCTGTTGATCGTGCTGCCGTTCCTCGGCGTCGACTTCTCTTGGGGCTTGCTATGGATTCCGTGCCTCGCGGTACTCCTGATTTGCTTCACGGTCGCAGCGGGTACGTTCCTGGCTTGCATGAACCTCTTCTTCCGTGACGTGAAGTACATCGTCCAAGTCATTTTGACGTTCGGGATCTTCCTAACTCCAGTTTTCTTCGAGCCGATAATGTTTGGCGAGACCGGGGCTCAGATCATGATGCTGAACCCGCTATCCCCCATTCTCGAGGGCACCCGTTTGGGGGTCGTCGAAGGGCACAACCTCTTCACACCACTGATCTCCGAGGCCGGCACCGTCGTTTGGCAGCCTTGGTACCTGGCCTATAGCGCGGCCTGGGCGATTCCTGGGCTGTTCATTAGCCTGATCACGTTCCACCGCCTCGAGTTCCTCTTTGCGGAGTACGCATAGCCGTGAGTGACGTTCGCATCAAAGTCGAGAACCTGTGGAAGAAGTTCCACCGTGGCGAGATCCATGATTCGCTGCGCGACATGATTCCGTCGCTGGCCAAGCGCCTGTTGGGCAAGTCCCCCAGCCGCAAGGAGCTGGGTGAGGGTGACTTCTGGGCGCTGCGCGAGATGGAATTCGAGGTCAAGGCCGGCGAAGCGTTGGGCGTCATTGGCCCCAACGGGGCCGGCAAGTCGACCCTGCTCAAGGTCCTGAACCGGATCCTGCGCCCGAACCGCGGCCACATGAAGGTCGAAGGCCGAGTCGGCGCGCTGATCGAAGTCTCGGCTGGGTTCCACCCAGACCTGACCGGACGAGAGAATATCTTCCTCCAAGGCGCCATCCTCGGGATGCGGCGCGAGGAGATCGCAAACAAGTTCGACGAGATCGTAGCCTTCAGCGGGATCGAAGCCTTCATCGACACGCCGGTGAAGCGCTACTCGAGTGGTATGAACGCTCGCCTGGGTTTCTCGATCGCAACCAGCCTCGAGCAGGACGTACTGCTGATCGACGAAGTGCTCAGCGTCGGCGACTGGCGCTTCCAGCAGCGTTGCAACGAGCGTATGGAAGAACTGGTCAAAGGCGGTGCCGCGGTGATCTTCATCTCGCACAACCACCGCGCGATTGGCTCGCTCTGCGACAAGACGATGCTGATTCGCAGCGGTCAGAAGGCAGCCTACGGCCCGTCCGGCGACGTGATTCGCGAGTACCTCCAGGGGAGCACGGAGTCGAACGCCGGCGCCGACGCGCCCGTCCATCTGTCGCGAGTGACGCTGTCACAGGACGGAACCGAGAAGTGGGACTTCTCACCCGGTGACGAGGCACGTGTCGACATTGAAGTCAAAGCTTCGACGCAGCAGAAGGGCTTGGTCGCTGTGCTGTTCGTGCGCAACCAAGCCGGCCATGCGATCTTCAACACGTCGACGAACGGGCTCACCGACACCGTCGACCTGGAGCCTGGTGAGAGCCACGTGTTTTCATTTGGACTCGAGATGCACCTCGCGCGCGGCGAGTATCATTTGGGTGCGGCCCTGCACGAGAAGGCCACCGAACAGCGGATCGACACGATCTTCCCGGCAGCGACGGTACACATCCACTCGAACGCCGACGTCGGCGGCACCTGTCAGCTGTACCCGAAACTCCTCACCGACTAGTAACCTCGAGTAGCGTCGTCGAGTAGCGTCAACGAGCAGCGTCGACTCGCTTGCCGCGTTGTCGTTCCCTGCTGCTCGCTCAAACCGCTCAGGAGCGATCAGAACACGATCTGCAGCATGACCATCGGTCCGGACAGGCGGATCTCGATGTCTGAATCGCCGCCGTGCCCGTCGGCCTCGTAGCGCAGCCAGCGCCAACCACCGACCAGCGCGATGTGCTTCGTCGGCAGCACCCGCAGGCCGGCCTCGAAGTCGCGCACGTCGATGTCGTATCCGGACTCCCCGGCCCCACCACCCGTGCGGACCTGGCCATAGAGCTCCGCCCATTCGACCGGCGTGAAACCAATCCGGCCTCCGACGTGCGGGCCAAACGAGTACAAACGTTGGGTGCGATCCACGGTGGCATTCTCGACCTGAAAACGCGTGTGATGCCCGCCGACGCCGAACAATCCTTGCAAGGACAGCACGTTGGAGACCTCGAAGCCGCCCCGCACCGATACCTGAACCGCGAAGAAGTCGAACTCCGTATCGACGTTGGCTGGACCGGTGATCACAGTGCCGCTGTTGAACTGCACGGACTCGCCGGCGGCGACATCGAAGTCCGAATCCCCTTCGGCGTACACCGTGTCCAGCTCGACTGCGCCAACCCACTTGAACTCGTCGTCATGAGCCTTGCCGAACTCCTTCGTGAAGCGGAAGCCCGGCACAAAGGATTTCGTGTCACGCCCTTCGATGTCGATTCCGCCGGGCCCAACACAACCTACGAGTGACGACAGACTCAACACGCACAAAACGCAGATGACTCTGACCTTGGCACAACTCTGCATCGCGACTCTCCTCCTGAAGTCCGGTTGATCCCGTTCTGCAGTACGCTTCAATACACTCGATGGCGGAGAGAGCGCAACTGCCAACTCTCCGACACCGAGTTTCTGCATTGCCTCACGCAGATTCCCACAAGTCACGACTAGAAAGGCGCTTAGATCGGCGCCCCTGAGGGCACCCCACGGGCGAGGGCAGGCTGCTTGCCAGCTCAGAAACCGCGCGAGGAAAGAATCGCCCGATCGAATCAGCCGTCGGATCGAACCGACCCAGCGGAGATTGTCGACCATGACTACGAAGACCATCGTCATCACAGGAGTAAGCCGCGGCCTCGGGCTGGCGCTCGTCGAAGAATTCATCGCAGCAGGTCACAGCGTCCACGGCTGCAGCCGCGGACCCGAGGCCGTCGTGGCGTTGTCGCAGAAGCACTCGGCACCACACAGCTTCCGATCTGTCGACGTCGCTGATGCAGCTGCTGTTTCGCAGTGGGCCGAGGAGCTACGCCAGAGCGGCGCCGTCCCCGATCTATTGATCAACAACGCAGCGCTGATCAACCAACTGGCTCCTCTGTGGGAAGTGCCGGCCGCTGAGTTCAGTGCGCTGACATCTGTGAATCTCGATGGAGTCGCCAACTGCGTGCGGGAGTTCGTTCCGGCCATGATCGACCGAGGACGCGGAGTCATCGTCAACCTGAGTTCTGGCTGGGGCAGGTCGACGTCGCCGCAGGTTGCACCCTATTGCGCCACGAAGTGGGGAATCGAAGGGCTCACGAGTGCGCTGGCCCAAGAGCTACCGCCCGGACTCGCCGCGCTCGCCATCAGCCCAGGGACCGTCGATACCGACATGCTGCGGATCGCGTTCGGCGCCTCGGCAGGTAGTAGCCCGTCTCCTGAAGCGTGGGCACAGAGCGCCGCTCCGGGGCTGCTCGCGCTCACGGCCGCCGACAACGGTCGCTCGATCACGCTCTAAGTGCCAGCCACGCATTCGAGCCGCTGCAGGATCGGCGCGAGCATGTCTCGATACTCGCGCCATTGCCCAATCGCGCCGGCGTGGATCGGCTGAGTCACCTGGTCGATACTTGCGGTGTCCACGGCACGCGACGTCTCGTGGCTGCGCAAGCACTGCTCCTCGAAGGAGAGGCCGCAATAGGACAGTAGGCGGCGGATCTCCGGCTCCGGTTTCGTCGTCAGCTGCTCGTAGCAGACTTCGTGAATCCGCGTCGGCAAGACCTCGCGCCAGTGCTGCATCACCGCAGCATGGCCTTCGATGTGCTCGGCAATCCGCTGCAGGTCGCACGTCCAATCCAGCTCGATGAGACGGGTCAACCACAAGGACAGTGCCACATCGCGCGGGTCGCGCTGCAAGTGGATCACGCGCGCGTGCGGCAGCAACGTCGCGATCCAGCCGAGGTGCAAGTAGTTCTCCGGCATCTTGTCGGTCACGCAACGATGCTTGCCGGCCATCTCCCGGTAGCGCCGCGCCACTTGCTGCGAGCGCGTGGCAATCTCTTCCAACGACAGGCCTTTGACAGCCCCCTCGGGAGTCATTCCAACATCGAGGGACAACTCTTCGAGGCTCGCAGGAATGACCCGCAGTTCACCGCCGCCAAACACAGTCGAGTGGGTTGCAAGGATCTGCTCGACGAGCGTCGTACCGGAACGCGGCAGTCCTAACACGAAGATCGGGGCGCCCTCTGCAGGCGCTTGATCCTTCGCTGGAGGCGCGGCGGCGACCCGGTCGAAATGGGCGGGGTCGTAGGTCTCAATCACGCCAGCCCGATATCGCCGGTGCACCTTCGCCGTGTCGACGAGCGTGCTTCCGTGCAGCCGGTTCGCTACGGCGGCGTGTTCCTGAACGGCGCCGACATCGCCGCGGCGGCGCGCGTCGGCAGCCAGCGCATAGTGCAAGCCTGCAGCCTCCCGCGGCGCCAAGTTCGGTGCTGCAGCCAGCCGCCGGATCTGCTTCCACTCGGCAGCCGTCAGTTCACCTGGGGCCTTCAGCGCGAGGTTCGTCCACCCGCGCGGGTGATCCGGAAACCGCCGCAAGGCTGCCCGATACTCCGCGATGGCGCGCTCACGCGCTCCTCCCTGGTAGAGCAGGTGGCAGACAGCAAAGTGTGACGCGGCATCGGGAAGCCCAATCTCCAAGGCACGCTCCCACAGCGCGCGCGCGTTCTGTTGCTCGCCGCGCAGCGACGCGACACGTCCCCTCTCAACAAACAGTTGCGGCATCTCCGGAGCCTTGCCAAGCGCCGCCCCGAAGGCACGGTCCGCTTCCTCGAGGCGATCGCAGGCGACGTATGCCTGCCCCAGCCACGCGCGCGGCAGAAAGTGTGCGGGGCACTGCGCAGCCAATTGCTCGAGATGCGGAATGGCCGCAACGAACTGCCGCTCGTTCATCAGTCGCTGGCAGAGTGCCTCCAACTGCGCAGCCGAAGGTTGGGGCAAAGAGATCGCAACTGTCTTCACGCGTGAGGCTGGCTGCGAATCGCGCCTCGGCGTCGTGCCTGCGGGCAGTTGGGTGGGGTGGGACAACGGCGCGGCTCGCTTCGTCTGCAGGTCCCCTACCTCTTCGACGGAAGGCCGGACAATGGAATCCCGTCGACAAAGAGTACCATCTTGGATCGTCGTTCCGAGAAAGCCGACCTAAGGCGAGCGTCGTTGCGTCGTCAGATCTTGCGCAGGTACACGCGCTCGACGGCGTGCTCGCGCCCCTTGCGCAGAATCAGGCGCGCGCGGTCGCGCGTCGGTTGAATGTTCTCGACGAGGTTGACTGCATTGATCGTGCGCCAGATCTCTTCAGCAAGAGTCGTGGCGCGCTCGTCGGTGTACTCAGCATACGGATGAAAGTACGACGACGGATCCCGAAATGCGGTGTTTCGCAGCGTCAAGAAGCGCTCGAGATACCAGCGACGCACGTGTTCTTCAGAGGCGTCCACATACACCGTAAAGTCGAAGAAGTCGGACACGAACAGCTCGCGTCCCTCGCCATCGCGCCCCGACTGCAGGACGTTGAGCCCCTCGACAATAACGATATCGGGGGCGTCGAGCGTGTGGCATTGGTCGGGCAAGATGTCGTAGGTCATGTGCGAATAGACGGGCGTTGTGACCGGCGAGTGCCCAGCCTTCAAATCGGATACCAGCTGCAACAGCCGCTTCCGGTCGTAGCTCTCCGGAAAGCCCTTCCGTTGCATCAGCCCTCGTTCTTCGAGCACTGCGTTCGGGAACAGGAACCCATCGGTTGTCACCAGATCCACGCGCGGGTGGTTGGGCCAGCGACTCAACAGTGCGCGCAAGATGCGAGCGGTCGTGCTCTTGCCGACCGCGACGCTACCCGCCAGCCCGACGATGTAGGGCACCTTCGAAATCGGATACCCGAGGAAAGTCGACGTCGCCTGTGACAGCTCTTGCGTCGCCTCGACATAGAGGTTGAGGAGACGGGAGAGCGGCAGGTAGATCTCCTGCACTTCTGCCAGGGAGACGCTCTCGTTGAGACCCTGCAGTTGCGCCAGGTCGGCTTCCGTCAGCGTCAACGGGGTGTCGGCGCGGAGCCGCGCCCACTCCGCTCGCGAGAACTCGTTGTACGGGGACAGTACTTCATCGGCAGCAGCGCTGATCCCTGCCGCGGTTGACTTCTCGGGTCGTTTCATCGAGTTGACGCGTCTTCCTTTCGAACCGCCACGAAATCCCCACTGGCACCAGCCTCGGCGCATGGGGCACGCATTGGACGCATAGGTGCGTCTTAACAGCGTGCGGCTACGGCCCCTCACCGTCAACCCCAACGTCGCCGGAGGGTGTGGCCCCTGGCGTCGTAAGCAAGTCAGCAAGCAGCGACGGTTCAATGGCACCACCGGTCACCAACGCTACGGCGGTTCCTGCGGCAGGATCGTGCTGCTGGGACGCGGCGACAACTGCAAGCGCTCCTGACGGCTCGACGACCAGCTTGTTGATCTGCGCCAACTGCGCAACGGCAAGCCTGACGTCGTCGTCAGTCACCAACACGGCCTCGTCGACAAACCCTGCAACCCGGTCGAAGACTTCCTGCGTGAAGTATGGCACCGCTACGCCATCGCAGATCGTATCGCACCCAGCAGCAACCGGACGTCCGGCGGCAAGACTGGCGTGGAAAGCAGCACAACCAACTGGCTCGACTGCGATGATGCGAATCGCTGGGTTCAGCTGCTTCAGCGTCGCGGCCACTCCGCCGATCAGGCCGCCACCACCGACCGGCACATAGACCGCCGCGAGGTCAGGCAGCGCCGCGTGCAACTCCAGCCCGATGGTCCCGTGACCAATCATGACGTTGCGATCAGTCCACGGATGGATGAAGGCGTAAGGCTCATCGTTCCAACGCTCCTCACGCAAGAAGCGAAACAACTCATCGCGCGACACGACGATCGGCTGTCCACCCCATTTCCGCACAGCGTCCAACTTCGTCTGCGGAGCTCCTTCGGGCATCAAGCTGCGCGCGACAACGCCAAAGTGGCGGGCGCACCAGGCCAATGCTTGCGCAGTGTTCCCGGCGCTCACTGTGCTCAAGCCGGCCGCGCGCTGCTGCACGGTCAGTTGCGTCACCGCGTTGTAGACGCCACGGATCTTGAACGATCCAATGACTTGAAACAGCTCTGGCTGCAAATACACCGACTGCACCGCAGCTGCAGGACGCAGCGGCAATAGAGGTGTCGCCTGCAACACCGCGGCCAGACGTCGAGCCGCCTGTTTGACCTCGTCGATCGTGATTGCATTCATTTGCGGATTCGCCTCGAGTCGCTAACGCCGCTTCGCTTGCGAGGATAAGGGGTGACTGTTAAACTCGCCCTCATTCGCCAACCCCGACTCGGCACAGGCTCGGCACAGGCTCGGCACAACGGACATGTGTATATCGGGCAGACTGTAGACGGTAGCCCTAGGGAGTAACCCTCGACAGGTGCTTCTGGGCATAGTTGCCGGCAAAGATCTTGTTTGGGGTTTGCGCCTTTCCTCAGACGTCCCAACGGAGAGCAGACCAATGGCCGAAGCAATTCG
>JBCCHQ010000138.1:0-17680 GCA_039028735.1 Planctomycetota bacterium
GACCTCGAGAGCGAACATCGCGCCCGCGCCCGGCGCCAGCAGCATCTCCGCCGGCTCGTCCATTGCTACCGTCAGGAACCCTGGCTCATCCAGGGTCCAGCCCGTCAGGACGCCGGTCGTCTCCTGCATCGTGAACACTTCCGCCGAATCAAAGCCGACTGCGACTTGCCCGTTCCAGTGACCGATCTCTGCGTCGTCCTCGTGCTGCGCCAGAGCGGGCAGCGCCATCGCTGCAGTGATCAGCAAAGCTGCGGCAACTTGCCTGAGCCTCATAACTACATCCCTTCAAGTGCGTGCGTGTGTGGTGTGGAAAACCAAACAAGAAGGGGGCGACTCTGCCCCCCAGATTTCAGCGCTACGGGCAGCCAGGGTCCGGAACGGCCTTGCCGTCAGCCCTACCCATCACTAATGCGAATGCAGTTGCATTAGCAACCGCGCTATAGTGCCGAGGTCTGTGGTGAGGTGCAACCAGTCTCTTGGCGAACTGTCTTAAGTTGTTTTTTTCCAATGATTTCGCGCATGCCAGACCCGTGGGCGTCGCTCGTTGGACGGGTCAGTTCTTCCAAGATCTGGAAGCACTTCGTCGGTCTTCTCTCGGGAGTGGCTAGGTGAGGGGGTTCCCTGTTGTGGTCGGGCGACGCGTGTGCCCAGCAGAACGGCTCTCTTGCTTGGAAAACTCAGAAACCCGGCGCACTCGCGCAACTCTGAGCATTGCACGGGCCTAGCTGGTAGCCCTGGCGACAGGCTTCGACTTTGCCTAGGGCCCAAACTTCGTAGGACCGCAGCAGAAGACCATCAGCGGCAATTCGGACACTGACCGTGGAGTGTGATGTCGTGCGAGTTCATTCGAAACCCGCGGGGAAGTAGCTGCCTCAAGTCCTCCACACATCCGTGCAGGTCGAAGACTGTATCGCACGCATCGCAGAGGAAGTGGTGCCGGTGCGGATTCGCGATCTGGCTACTCTCGTAACGGGGGGGCTGGCCCGCGAGCTCGACCATTGAGACGGACCCAGCCGCGACCATCTTTTTCAGCGTTCGGTAAACGGTCGCCAGACAAAGCGACGGCACTTCCCGTCGCGCAGCCTCGAGCACCGCTCGGGGGCTCAAAGGGCCGACAGCCGACTCGAGAGCCGCCTCGATCGCCACTCGTTGCGCGGTAAGTGTTTCAGGCATGTCTCGAGCTCTGTTTCCTGGTTAGGGTTGCCTTAGCGCTCTTCGAGGTGGCGATTGCGATGCCGACTTTCTGTCGCATCCCCTTGGAGAACGTGATCCGACGAGTAGGTGGAGCGTATTGGTCTTCCCGGCGCCAGGGACCCAGAAGGCCCAGCACTTCGCCCGGCCCTACCTCGAGAGACAACGACTGCAGAGCGGTTGTCGCTCCGAAAGACTTACTGACGTTTTGGGCAACGATCATCGAGACGTCTCCGCGGCTAGGCTGTGCGCGATGGGCGTATGCATCAGGCTGCTCCCACGCTCGGGTGGCGCGATCTTCGGATGCCTACGCACGGAATGCACACTCTGCGGTGAAACACGAAGAAACACACCGGCAGGCCGCAAGGCAACAATGCTCACGACTCGACGGCGTAGATCGCCATATTCCACTCGGGAAAAGGATCGTTGAAGCGGACGGTCCATTGCTCTTTGTCCATCGCCAGTTCTTCTTCGGTAAGAAGCGCCCTGTCGAGCATCGCAGTAAGGGCTTGGCGATCCATACCTGCGCCAATGAGGACAATCTCCTGGCGGCAGTCCACGTTCGGTCCCCGGCTGACTCGCTCGATCTCCGCGAGCGCACCGGGATCCTTGGGCCAGTGCTCACGGGGCACAGCGGCCCAGAAGTATCCGAGACACTGG
The DNA here is from genome assembly GCA_039028735.1 of Planctomycetota bacterium. Lineage (GTDB taxonomy): Bacteria > Planctomycetota > UBA8108 > UBA1146 > JAJFFE01 > JBCCHQ01. Next base: position 1,852 of record JBCCHQ010000138.1, read on the forward strand.
TTCCGGCACATGGCGCCCGCCTGGGACCAGTGGCCGGCCATCTGCAGTCGGGTCGCCAGCCAGAAGACTCCCTTCGAGCGAATCACTCCCGGCCATTCTCTGCTGAAAACGTCGTGAAGTCGTTCGGGATGGAACGGGATCCGCCGCTCGTAGACGAAGCTCGAGATGCCGTACTCCTCCGTTTCCGGAGTGTGTTCGACGAGCGAGTCGAGCCAGCCGGTCGTCTTCTCCGCTTCGGAGAGATCGTACAGTCCGGTTCCCATAACTTGATCGATGGAGACCTCGGCGTTCGTCGTCTCGAAGATTTTCGCCTTCGGGTTGAGGGCGCGGATCATGGCCCGGATGCTACCTCGCTGCTCGACAGCGATGAGATCGACCTTGTTGATGAGAATGACGTTGGCGAACTCGATCTGATCGACGAGGAGGTTGACGATCGTCCTCTCGTCATCGTCTGCGACGGCAGTGCCGCGCGTCTGGAGATTGTCGACGCTGGCATAGTCGCTGAGGAAGTTGAGCGCATCGACGACCGTCACCATCGTGTCGATGTCGGAGATGTCGCCCAGAGAATTCTCGTCTTCATCGCGAAAGGTAAAGGTCTCGGCCACCGGCATCGGCTCACTCACCCCGGTCGACTCGATAAGCAGATAATCGAAACGGCCCTCGCGGGCCAGCCGACCGATCTCAACGAGGAGATCTTCGCGCAACGTGCAGCAGATGCACCCGTTCGACATCTCGACCATCTTCTCCTCAGCATGAGAAAGCGCGGCGTCGCCGGAACGCACCAGAGCGGCGTCGATGTTGACCTCACTCATGTCGTTGACGATGACGGCGACCTTCTTGCCCTCTCGATTGCGGAGGATGTGGTTGAGCAGCGTCGTTTTCCCGGCTCCGAGGAACCCAGAGAGGACAGTGACCGGAAGCTTGCCTGTTGTTTTCTTCATGACAATTGGTTGTCTCTATCGAGTCTTCGAAAACTTCGTGCCCCAAGCTCTCCGCTTCAACACCGTGGTACTCGAACGGCGAAACACGGGAACGTCCACGCGTAAGTGGGCAAGCGGCTAGGCTGACCCTCGGTCGAGTCCGACGCTACCGCCAGATTCCATTGCGCGCTGAGCCTCGATACTGAACCTGGTCCACGGAATCGCCTTCAACCGCTCTCGGCCGATCGGCTCCCCGGTGACGTCGCAGATGCCGTAGGTGCCCTCGTCGATGCGCTCGAGCGCTTTGTCGATTTCGCGGAGTGCGCTGGTGTTGTTCTCCAAAAGGCTGAGCAAGGTTTCGGTTTCGGAGGCTTCCGTACCCAGATCGGCGGCGTCCCCCGAACCCGTCGCGGCGCCTTCTGCGCTCTTGGACACCGACGTGAGATTGCCGCTGAGTCGGCTTCGCTTTTCGAGGAGTAGGTTTCGGAAAAACTCGAGGTCTCGCTTCGGGAGCTTCTTGGCCATTACAAACTTCTCGTCAAATCTGGAGGAAGCCCTCGACACCAAGTCTTGCCGGCCGCGGGCGCAATCGAGGCGAGGCCTTGTGCTGGCCTCGCCAGTCAACTGGAACGCAAATGCAATTGCGATTGCATTCGCAACGGCCGTATCGTGCCGGCGTTCCAGCGAAGCGCAAGAAACTCTTCGTACAAAATCGTCAAGCCTCTCAGTCGAGTAGATTTACGACTATGCGGACCGCCGTCGTGTTGCGCCGGAGATGTGGCCCGCAATGGATGCTCTTGGATACTCACGCGGGGTGGAAGCTGCCTCGGTCGAAGACTGGCGAAGTCGCTTCCACAAACCAACGGCCCGCCGCCCTGTTCTCGGAGGTCTCGACACGCGCAGTGAGATGCGAATCAGTCCATCCCACCAAAGCGGAGCAGGCGCGCGCTGTTGAAGATCACGAAGAAGGTGCCGAGTTCGTGGAACAGTGCGGCCATGATCGGGCTGATGTACCCCAAGCTCGACCCGAGGATGAACAAGGAAATGAAACCCAGCCCCCACAGCAGGTTCTGATTGATCACGCTCACGGTGCGCCGCGACAGCGCCAGAAACTGCGGCAACCGAGCCAGGTCTCCACTCATCAATGCAACATCAGCCGTCCGAATCGCGACGTCGCTTCCCAAGGCCCCCATTGCCACCCCAACGTGGCCGGCTGCCAACGCGGGCGCGTCGTTGACGCCGTCGCCGAGCACCAAGACCTCCCGACCCTCAGCCTTCAGTTCGCTCACTGCCGTGAGTTTCTGCTCTGGCAGGCACTCCGCCCGAACTTCTCCGATCTCCAGTTCCGCGGCAATCGCGTGCGCCACGCCGGCCCGGTCCCCTGTCAGCATCATCACCCGGTCTACGCCCAAGCCCCGCAAAGCCACTCCCAGCGGTTTCGCGTCTTGGCGCAACGTGTCTGCCAGCTGAATTGCCCCGACCCACTGGCCAGCCGCCGCCACGTGCAGCGTGCTGAGTTGATCTGTTCCATCGTCTTCCGACACTGCCGTACCCTGCTGTCGCAACCAGCTGACCCGACCAATTGCCACAGGTTGCCCGTTGACCGTCGCTCGTAGGCCGTGTCCGGGGTGCTCCTCAAGCTCGGCTGCCTCGGCCACCGGCAGCTCGCGTCGTTTCGCCTCTGCTGTTACGGCCCGGCTGACCGGGTGCGTCGAATGCCGTGCCAGAGCCGCCGCCAACGCCAACACTTCGTCCGACGCGTTTCGTACCGCCAGCTTGCCTGTCGTCAACGTCCCCGTCTTGTCGAAGACTACCGTGTCGATCGTTGTCGCCGCTTCGAAGAACCGCACGCCCTTCACCACGATTCCCAACCGAGACGCCGCCGCCAGCGCCGCCACCATCGCGGTCGGCCCAGCGAGGACAAACGCGCACGGGAGGCTTGCGATGATGACCGCGATGGCGCGGTCGAACTCACGCGTGAAAAACAACACAAAGCCAGCCACCAGCAGGACCAGAGGCATGTAGTATCGCGCGTACTCTTCAACCAAGCGCACCACAGGAGCCCGTGTCTGCTTGGCCTCCTCCACGATCTGCCGCACCTGGCCGATGACGCTATCGTCCCCCGTGCCGGTCACCTCGACCTCGAGCATCCCAGTCAGGTTCACGGTGCCTGCAAACACGGAGCCTCCCGCATCGACTTCAACAGGCAACGACTCACCGGTAATGTGCGCCTGGTCGATCGTGCTGACGCCCGAGCGCACGCTCCCGTCCGCAGGGATGACCTCGCCAGGTAGGACGCGGACCCGATCCCCCACCGCCAGCTCCGTCGCGTCGATGTCGTCCTCGCGCCCTTCAACCAGTCGTCGCGCTCGGACTCGAGAAAGCTCCAGTAGACTCTCCAGCGCTTGTTGCGTCCCGAGCGCACTCCGATCTTCCAGCAACTCCCCGATGACCAAGATCAACGCGACGATCCCACCGGTGACGTACTGACCCGTCGCAAAGCAAGCCAGCACTGCTAGCGCGACGAATCGGTCCATGTGGGGTGTGGTCAGGTCGGGACCGTCGGCCCCCAGCCCCTTCAGGTTGTCCCACACGAGTGGCCAGGCGATCACAGCCGCGCCGGCCGCAAGGAACAAATCCGCCACCTCGGGCTGTTCCGGCCTCGCCAATCGCAACACGCCCCCCGTGCCACCCAGCGCCAAGCTGACCGACGCAAGCACCAACCGCTGCCGCAAAGACCGATCGTCGGTCATGGCCGATCACCCGTTGCCGCCGGCAGCCACAGCTGACCGGGCGTGTCTGGCAGCACCGTCGTTGTTTGCAACTTCGGCGCGACCACCTCCCACGTCTCTGCCCACAACCGCGCCCGAGTCACCGCCGGGCTCTGCCGGCTCTCTGCGAGCAACACCTTGAACGACTGCGCTTCCCCCTTCGCCCGCGCGATGCGATCGTGTTGGTCCGCCATCGCCTCCTGCCGAACTCGGTAGGCTTCTGCCTGCGCGCCAGGGAGCGTCTCGGCTCGGTAACTCTCCGCCTGCTGCGACAACACCCGCGCTTCCACCTGCGCGCTGACGACTTCCTGAAACGCGGGCAACACCGGCCGTGCGGGCAACAACTCACGGAACTCCACCGCCGCCAACTGCAGCCCCAGCCCCAGCCGATCCAGTTCTTGCTGGGCGAGGCGCTGTGTCTCCTGCCGCACCAGATCGCGATCCGTCGTCAACGCCGCATCGACGCTCGTCCGCGCCAACACCCGTGCCAACGATTGGTACAACACCGCCTCCGACAGCGCCTCGCGTTGCTGTGTCGCAAAGACGGCCGCCACCGGGTCGACGATCTGATAGCGGACCGATAGTCTGGCGTGAACGACGTTGGCATCGCCGGTCAGCGTGTACCCGTCGCGAACCGGGTGCATCGTCGTTACGGCGGGCGATCCCTCCGGCGGCGCACCCCAATCGTCCAATAGGATTTCCAGCGCACTGCGCACGGGCACGCGAATCACTTCATCCACGGGCGGCGGCCACGCAAACAAGAGGCCCGGCGTATGCACCTGCGGTTGCAGCTTCCCGAAGCGTAAGACCAACGCACTCTCATTCGGTGCAACCCGATGGACGCCCGACGCGAGGTACAGCAGCACCAGCACGGTAACTCCCCAGCGGATCGCGCGACTGCTCCCTCGGAGTGCACCCAGTACCGCTTCAGCCGGTAGCGATCTACTCGACTTAGCGTTCATCGCGCTCTCTTTCGGGCCCGAGCAGATGGTGAAACGGTGGCGTCTTGCCATCCAATACTAGCGTGGTGTTGTCGCCGACTACGTTTCGCAAGGCCTCCAGCTCCCGAAGGAATCGATAGAACTCGGGATCCTGCGAGTGCGCCGTCGCATAGATCCTTGCGGCGTCTGCTTCCGCCTGCCCGCGTGTCTCCTCGGCAAACTGTTGCGCTTCCGCGAGCAGCACCGTCCGCTCCGCATCAGTCCGAGCACGAATCTCGTCAGCGGCCTGTCGGCCCTCCGCCCGGAACTTCGCGGCAAACTGCTCCCGCTCCGCCCGCATTCGCGTTAGCACGAACTCCGTATTGGCTTCCGGCAACGCAAGTCGCTTGATGCCGACCTGCGCGATCTCCACGCCAAAGTCCTCCTGCGCTTGCGCGGCTACCAAGGTAACGATTCGCTCTTCGATCTCGTCGAGCTTCACATCGTCTCGATTCGTCGAGACGAGTTGGTGGTAGTCGTAGTTTCCGAGTGTGGTGTTCTTGGCGCTGGTCACCAGACTGTCGATCTTCGCGCGCGCGTTGGGGACGCTACCGAGCGACTCCAGAAACCTCAACGGATCGGCGATCCGCCACGTCACGAAGACTGGCACGATGACATTGCGCTTGTCGCGCGTGAGCGCCTCGGCCAAACGAGTCTCGAAGAAGTCCAGACGCACATCGAAGCGGTTCACCATCTCCACGGGCCAAGGCCATTTCCCGTACAACCCCGGCTCGGCCAAGACACGTATCGGTTTCCCGAAGCGCGTCAGCACCACGTGCTCGTTCTGGCGCACCTGATAGCTGAACGTCGCCGCCGCCAGAATCAGCACCACTACCGCCACCGCAGTCACTCGCATCAAAACGCGTTGTTTCATGGCTTCTGAGCTTCCTTGTTCTGCCGCGCATCCAGCGTGACGTCAGGCGTGACCTCTGTCGCCAGCACTAGCTTTGCCGGCTTCGTCAGCGCCGATTCCAACGCTTCCAATTGCAGTCGCGTTCGAAACAACTCCGGATGTTCTCGTTGCGCTTCGGTCAGCTGCTGAAACCGTCGCGCCTCACCGGTGGCCAGCATTGTCCGCCGTTGCGCGGCCGCCACAGAGGTCGCTCGCAGCCGATCGGCCTCTTGCTTCGCGGCCGGCAATGTACGCGCTGCATACGCCCGCGCCTGCTCCACGAGCGTCTGCCGCTCCTCCTCGGCGCTAACCACGTCCTGGTACGCCCGCGTGACGTCGACCGGCGGGTGAATGTCGCGGAACCCAACCCAAACCACCTCCAGCCCCAAGCCGCGTGCGTCCGCCGCTGCCTGTAGCCCCGTCTGCAGCGCCGCACTGACCTCCGCCCGTTGATCTGTCATCACCGCAAAGCTGTCTCTCCCCGCAGTGACGCGCAACAACTCGCGATACGCCAAATGCTCTAGGGCCACCTGCGCTTCTGTCGTGTTCATTAGATATGCCAAGGGATCTCGGATGCGGAATTGCACCGGCATGCTGATCGTCAGGAACTCATCGCCGGCCCCCACCAGCAGATTCTGCTCGCCCTCGTAATGCTTCTCGGCCCAAAGAATCGGCTGACCGGTGTCGCGCTCAAAACCCAGCACCAATTCGTCGACACGCCCGGTAGGCACGATCTGGATGGTCTCGAACGGCCAAGGCAACGTCCAGTGCCACCCCGGTCCGATCGCCGGCTCGACGAATCGTCCCATTTCCACCCGAACCCCTTTGTGCCCAACCGGCACGACCGTCGCGATCGTCGAACCCCACGCCAAGAATGCCGTCGCAAGCACCAAGGGCACCAACGCACGCCGCACGAAGCGAAACCCCCAAGTCTCGCCGAGCTTCACTCCCAAAGAACTTTCGATGCGCTGCGACGCTTCCTCCCACGGGTTGGAACGGCGCAACACGATCTCTAGGATCAAGCTGCTTCCAACCGGCCCAGAGGATTCTCGCTCCACCGCCGGGCGATAGAGACGTAGCAGCGCCGCTACCGCCGCATCGACGACCAACACCCCGGTCGCCACCGCGATCACGCGACCGGCCAGAAGCCGATGATCGAGTTGCGCGTACAGCAGCGTGGCCATGCCAGCAGCAACCACCAAGCCGACCCAGAACGCCAGCCTCGCGAGTTGTGCCACGCCCGTCAGCCCCGACGTTTCCAACTTGTCGCCCAAGACAACGACATACCGACCCAGCAGCGCCAGCAGCACCCCTGGCCCGATCGCTGCCGCAATGCCGAGCTGCAACAAAGACTCGGAGTATTCTTCCGGTCTGAACTGCCATGCGCGCCAAATCAACCAGCCGGTCACCACAACTCCGACGCCCAGACACAGCAGCTGCCAGCGCTGTTGGAATGCCGGAAGCAGCGAACCTCGCTCCAGCACGCGGACGTCCTGCAGCGACCACCGGGCCTCGCTGCGTGTCGCCTCACGCCGCTCCCGAGCCGCCAACTCTTCGAGGTCGACCGTCTGTAGATGGAAGTAGAGCGCGTGGATACTCGCGACAACGGCTCCCCAAGCCGCGAACGCCAACGCCGCCGGGAAACCGACATTGGCGACAGCCATCAGCAAGAAGACCACTGCGACCACGATCGCCGCATTGCGCAGCGGCCTCGACTCCGTCGCCTTCACGTTACCCTCCTGCACGATCGGCGTCGGGCCGACCCTGCGATTCAAAACCAACTGGTGCGTACGCACCATGCCTCAGCCGCAAGGTCACGATCAATGGCCCCGTGCGTGCCCTCTTCCTTGACGCAAGTCGCAATGGGTTCGGATTGTCGCACTTGCATGAACGCGGTTCAACGCGATCGAGTTCGCACTACGGTGGATGCCGCACCTGAAAAGATCACACGGTCGTCTGTTGATCAAGGCTCTCGCAGCGCACATCAAAAAACATTAGGCTCTCTCGGACCAAGCGCACGTTCTTGTCAGGACCTCTTGGCCATTGCTTGATCAGGCTCCCCGCTCTCTGGCACTCAACTCTGGCACGCATGGCTCTAGCGTGCCGTCGGGGTCGCATTTCGCAAAGCCGTGACGTCAGCTGCCACGCACTCTCTCGCCCATAGCGGACGGGTGTTTCGCGAATACGCATGCCTAGCACCACGTCGTTGACGCCCGAGTCCTTGAGGATCCTGAGGAACTGCTTCGTGTACAATGGAGTTCGCGATCATGAAACATCCCGATGAAACATCGGATGTGGTTGTGGTTGTTGTTAGAGTGAGAGTCCGTTGGGGGGAGCCTCGCCAGCAAAGACAGACCACACCCGTTCGAACGATCGTCGTCGCAATGCTCCTGCTCACTCCTCGAGGGTGGTTTGATGGCGCCCCTTGACGCCCTGGCATTGTGCGGAGAGCATCGCGGCTGGTCCATAGGTCGAGCAGTGCGTGTCTCGAGACGTACAACATGGAGGTTTCGATGGGGCTAGCTATTGTTGTGGGGGCGTTCGCAGACGCTGCAGAGGACCCCGAGTTCGCCGACGACCTTCGCGAATCGTTCCATCGCCTGAACACCGTTCTGGTCCGCAACGGCCTGGAACAACATTGCGAGCCCGAAGCAACCGAGTATCTGCAGTCCAGGGCGGGGCTCGAGAGCTTCCCCTACTCCTTCCTGCACTACCTGCGGCGTGCCTACGCCCGGGTAGCCGCGGATCCTGACTTCGTTGCCGAGCCATTGCCCGCCGACGCCGACCCAGGTGAGGATACGGCTGTTGCTCATGAATACGAACGCGCGGCCAGTCACTTGTTGTGCCACTCTGACTGCGAAGGGTACTACGTGCCCCAGGACTTCACCGACGTGGTGTTCTGCGACGAGGAGGAAGCCCCAGGAGGAATGATCGGATCCAGCTACCGGCTCCGTGATGAGCTTCTGGAGGTCGCGCCTGCTCTCGGCATCCAGATTGAGGGAGGCCTTGTCTCGGACTCCGAGGTCGAACGCATCAATGAACTCTCGTATGAGGACGAAGGTCTCTTTAGGGAACTTACCGTGTGGATCACTCTGTTCGAAGCTGCGAGGCTCAGCATTGAGCACAACGCAGCAGTGGTGTTCTCGTAGGCAGCGACTCATGACTCGGACGCGTCGCGTTCCCAATCATGCGACCAGCGCAATGCCCTGAACGGAAGCTGCTGCGCGTGCTACTGCGAACGCGGGGCATCCCACAGTCGAACGGTGTGGTCCCCCGAAGCCGTGGCAATCTGCGTCCCATCGGGGCTGAAAGTGATGGAGTGGATGTAGCTCGAGTGTCCTGGAATCGACGCCACCGCTTCGAACGACGCTCGATCGAGAAGAGACGCGACCGCCGCTGGGGAGTGCTTCAGGTGAGGTTCCAAATCGCTCGGAGTGCACGAGCGAAGGGAGCGCCTTTCAGGCTCGCCCTCGGTCTCTGGAAGGATCAATGGCACCTTCTGGATGTGGATTGAGCCCCGCGCTTGACCCATGGGAAGTAGGCCAGAACCCGCAGTCCTGCCCAACATTCGAAGCTTCTCGACGATCGTCCTCAGTCTCCCACGACACGCAGCTCGCCGACGGGGTCAAACTTGTGCGCCCGGCGACCGATGCCCTAGAAGGCTGTGCCGCTATTGGAGGACTCGGGCATCGTGCCCCCTCTTTCCGAGGGTGCTTGGACCGCGGATTATGAGCCCTCCCGTGGTGCAGATCGACGATAGCCGCTACCCTTTTCAGCATGACCAAACCGCCCCTCGGCTACACGGCCTGGTTGCACGTTAGCCTCAGCGACGTCTGCAATCTCGAGTGTCACTACTGCATCAGTGATTCACCTGGGTACGCGGTCCCCAAGACAACGGGCGGCAAGAGCGCGCTGGCGCCGATCGATCCATTCGTCCGCTCCCTCGACGACACCGGACAGATCTTCAAGGTGATCTTCACCGGTGGTGGTGAGCCGTTCCTGACTCCCAATATTGTCGAACTGTGTCAGGCTTTGACGAAGCGGCACTACGTCGGCTTCACGACCAACCTGACGGTGCGGCCACGCATCGAGGAGTTTGCTCAGTCCATCGACCCGCGTCGGGTCACGTCGATCCACGCTTCCGTGCACCTTGAAGAGCTCGAGCGAAAGAACGCGATCGAGTCGTTTGCGACGTCGTACCGGCTACTGGAAGATCGTGACTTCCCGATTCAGGCAAAGCTGGTCTCCCACCCGACCCTGGCCTCTCGCGCCGATGAGATCCGCGACAGGTTCGCCACCCTGGGAGTCGACGTGATCTTCTTGTCGTTCATCGGCGAACACGAAGGCAAACAGTACCCCCGAGACTACAGCGGTGCCGCGCGTGAGGCCTTTCGACTGGCGGACTCGCCGGCGCCGTTCTCGCCGAAGGGGCAGCTTTGCAACGCGGGCTACAACGTGGCCATGGTAGATCCGCAGGGGAAGGTCCGCGTCTGCGGCGAGATCTCCGACTCGTTAGGCGACCTCGACAGCGGCTTCCAGTTTCGGAAGCAGCCGATGATCTGCCCAATGGAAAGCTGCCGCTGCCCCTACTTTACCTTCGACCATCACCTGATCTCGCTTGCACGGCAGGCCGCTCGCGCTCGACGACTGGTGCCCGCGCCATTGCGACGCATCGTTCGTGCGACGTGGCGTCACTTGCGTCCAACCTATCGACGAGCCCAACAGCTCCCATCGCCTGTTCCCGAGAATGCATCCCCGGCCGAATGCGCGAACGCTTGCCGGAAGCTCCTTCGCCAGAGCTTCACTGAGTTCTATCTGCGCAGCCTCGACCGGGAACACGGCGGCTACCTCGACGAACTCGCTGCCGACGGCAGCTTTGCGCCAGCGCATCGCCGTGTCTCCGTCTTCCAGCTACGGCAGCTGTGGTTCTTCAGCGCTCTGGCTCAACGAGATATCGGTGGCGAGCCAGTTCGTGACGCCGCCCGGCACGGCTTCGAATACCTGCAGAGTGCGTTGTGGGATCGGGCCCACGACGGAATCCCCATACAGGTCACCGACAATGGGATCGTCGACGACGGTCGCAAACACACCTACGTCCACTCCATAGCACTTCAAGCCCTGGCCGCATACCACGCCGTGTTCGGATGTGACGCCTCGACGCTGGCCATAGAGCGCTGCTGGAACCTCCTCGAAACGCACGCACACGACGAAACACACGGAGGCTACCACGAGCTCTTTCGCCGCAACTGGACCCGGCTGGAAGATCCGGAGCAACGCTACATCGGCCGCGGCGGCCAGAAGACGTTCAGCACCCACATGCATATCCTCGAGGCATTCGCCGAACTCTATCGGGTGCAACCAAATCCGGCATTGAAAGAACGCCTCGTGGAACTGCTGGGTGTCGTTCATGGGTGCGCACGCAACGACAGTCCTCGGTCGCTCGACCGCTTCCATACGGACTGGTCAGTCGCCGCGGACGACCCGGCCAATCAACGGGTCTCCTTCGGCCATGACGTGGAGGCCGCGTGGTTCCAGATCGATGCCGCAACGACGATCGGCGCCGACCCCGATCCGTACCTGCAGCGCGCCCGTGCCGTCATCGATGACTGCATGAAGCACGGCTACGACCACCGACGCGGTGGCCTCTTCCACACGTTGCGCGACGACAACATAGTCGACACCACGAAGTTCAGCTGGAGTCAGGCCGAAATGATGTGCTGCCTGTTGACGCTCTTTCAGCACACTCGCGAAGCAGCCGACTACCAGCATTTCGTACAAACGCTGCGATTCACGGCCCAGCAGATGATCGTCCCGGCCGGTGGCAGCTGGGTCTCGGTGCGCGCAGACGGCAGTCGTCGACGCGACGCGACGCGGACCGGCTACTGGGAAGGCGGCTACCACGTAGGCCGTGCCCTGCTCTACTGCGCCGAGTCCTTGGAGGCGCTGTCGTCATGAGTGGACGCTACCCTGACTTCCTCGTGATCGGAGCCCGCAAAGCCGGAACAACGTCTCTCTACTACGCGCTGGCGCAGCACCCGCAGATCTTCATGAGTCCGGTGAAAGAACCCCGGTTCTTTACCTTCGAAGGATCGCCGCCTGCATTTCGAAAACCCGCTGCCGCCAAGTGGGACTTCGTGGCCATTACCGACCGAGCCGAGTATCAGGCATTGTTCGCGGGCGCGGCGCCGCACCAGCTTTGCGGGGAGGCGTCACCGATCTACAGCAGCGGATATCGCTGTGAAGAGACCGCCGACAACATCCAGCGCACGATACCCGCCGCGAAGTTGATCATGATCCTGCGCCACCCAGCAGAGCGCGCGTGGTCCGAGTTCCACTACCAGCGTCAGCTTGGGAACGAACCGTGCCCGTCGCTGGAAGAAGCTCTCGCCTGCGAGGATGCGCCCCATCGCGCCGCGATCTCGCCGGACCTCCTCTACTTCCGGACCGGACTCTACAGCGCCCACCTAAAGCACTACTACGACCGCTTCCCACCCGAGCAGATCCGTGTCTTCCTCTATGAAGACTGGCAGCAAGAACCGGAAACCGTGCTCGAAGGGGCGGTCTGTTTTCTCGAGCTAGAGTCCGGCCACGGCTTCAACGTGGAGCGCCACAACCCGACGATCCATGTGCGTTCCAGGCGTCTGGCGCGATGGCTCGAGACCGAGTCCGCTCCGCGCAAGGTAGCCCGGGCCGTGCTTCCTGGTCGGCTACGACATGCGCTGAGCCGTCGCTTGCGGCGCTGGACATATACTCGTCCCAGGCCGATGCCAAGCGCGCTGCGGCGAGAGCTAACGACCCTCTACCGCGACGACATCGAGTCCCTCCAGGCGCTGATCGGGCGCGACCTATCTCACTGGCTAGACTGAGGATCCGGTTGCCGCATAGACCGCTCAGCGACAGTCCGGTACGATGTCCCGCTGTGCGAACTCCCCACAACCAAGGAGCAAGTTTCGTGTCTACTCGATACCAGGTCAGCGGTCCCCACATCGTCCATGAGACGATCGACGACGAGGTCGTCATCGTCAACATGGAGACGGGCGCCTACTACAGCCTGCAAGGCTCTGGGCAGGCGATCTGGTCGCTAGCGGAAGCTGGCAAGGACGCCAGCGAGATCGATGCGTCTTTTGCGGCAGCTCCAGGTGTCGAACCGATCGAGAAGTTCTTGCAGGAGCTCGTCTCCGAGCAGCTGATCACCGTCAGCGAGCGAGCCGCCGCCGCGGAAGTCGATGTCGCTCCCGGCGAGTTCGTTGCCCCGGCACTGGAGAAGTTCACTGACATGGAGGACTTCCTGCTAGTCGACCCCATCCACGAGGTCGGCGAGCAGGGCTGGCCGAACAAGCCATGACTCCCGCGATCTCGATTCTGCTCCCGGTCTACAACGGGCAGCAGTACCTGCGCGAGTCCCTCGCCAGCCTGTCTGCGCAGACACTCCCTCCCGCAGAGATCGTAGTGATCGACGACGGCTCGACCGACCAGAGTGCCGCCATCGCGGCCGACTTCCCTGGGGTCACACTGATCCAGCAAGCCAATGCCGGTGCTGCAGCAGCCCGCAACGCCGGCCTTACAGCGGCCACCGGTAACTTGATCGCTTGCCTCGACGCCGACGACCTGGCCGATCCCAAACGACTAGAATTGCAAGCGGCAGCGTTCGATCGCGACCCGGATCTCGACGGCTGTTTCACGCACCTCGCCGAGTTCCTCTCCCCCGAGCTACCCGACGACGAGCGCGCACAGCTGGAGTGCAAAGCCGAGGCCGCTCCCGGTGCTTGCATCGGGACCTTGATGATTCGACGCGACTCGTTCCTTCGCGTCGGGCTGTTGGATCCCGAGCTACGCGTAGCCTACTTCCTGCAGTGGTACGGCCTGGCGCAAGACCAAGGATTACGTTTCGAGATGCTTTCGGAGACGCTGGTGCAGCGACGTCTGCACCTCGACAACACCGGGCGCCGTGAGAAGGGGCGACTAGCGAAGGAGTACGCCAAGGTCCTAGCCGCGAAGATCGCGCGACGTCGGAGCCAGAAATGAAGTACCGCTTCCTTCCCTCGCCTCAGCAAGAGCAGCTAGTTCACACAATCGTTGCTCGCGACCCGCAGGCAGCCATTGCAGCTTGGCAGTCGTGGAAACAGTCGGTGGATCTCGATCACATCGACACGGGCTCCGCGCGACTACTCCCGCTTGCGTATCTGCGACTCCGAGAGCACCTCGAAGACGACGCAACGTTGACCCTCGCGCGCGGTGCATACAAGAAAGCCTGGTATCGCAACCTGCTCCTGTTTCGCCAGGGTGCGCAGGCGATCGGAAAACTACGAGCCGCGGGCATCTCGGCGCTGGTCTTCAAGGGCGCCGCCATCGCCACCCGTTACTACGAGAGCCCGGCGCTGCGACCGATGGACGATCTCGACATCGCGGTACCACCCGACGATGCGTTGAGGGCACTGCGAGTCCTGCAAGAGGACGGCTGGGCGGTCAAGGATCTCCCGCACCAACGCGGCGAAGCAGAGGATTTGGTCCCCTACTGTCATGGTTTCGACCTGGAGAAGGGCACCGAGCAGTTCCTCGATCTACACTGGCACCTGATCGCGCTCGACCGTACGCCCGACGCAGACGCTGCTATCTGGAACGACGGCGACCTCGTCGACTTCTTCGGCGAGCGCGTCTTGATGCCGAATCTCACCGACAGCCTCCTGATTACGTGCTTCCACGGCTGCCGGCAGATGTTCTCCGGTGAGACCTCAACGCTCCGCTGGTGTGCGGACGCACTGGAGCTCCTGCGTGTCGGTGACGTCGATTGGCAACGACTGACTGATGCCGCTGAAACTCGCGGGATCGGCGCATCGGTTGGAACGGGTCTCGAATACTTGCGAGACACCTTCGGTGCAGAGGTGCCCGCAGACCCGCTCGCGCGCCTACACAACAGCCGTCCGTCCTTCTCGCGTCGTCACTACCTACAGTGCGTGATGAATCATGCGACCCCCGAACAACTGAAGCCGAGGACAGCGCTCTTCCTGAGGTACATGGAAGAGGTCGCCGCAACGATTCCAGCGGGGTTGAGTCCCGGGAACGTCGCAGCCCACCTGCGCAACTTCGTCCCTTGGTGGCGACACATGGCCCGACGACAAGGGACAACAACCCCACGCCTCACCGTGAGGACAGCTCGACGGTTGGTGACTTCGTCCATACGACGTCGCCTGGGCGGGAAGTAGCTCAGTGTTCACTGGCACTCCGCGACAGTACTTCGAACTGCTGGCACCGTCGTTCGAGGCGGCGTCCCCGGCACCGTGTGAGCGCTGGGTGCGCTTCGGCGATCGAGTCGTCTGTATCAAGTTCGCTAGCGAAGCACACGTCGCCGCACTCGAACCTGCCATCGCCCACCTATTGACCAGCTCCGTCTCCGAGCCGCAGCTCACGCTGCACGTCTGGGACGCAACAACTACCGGAACCGACGCACTACCGGCGCCAGCAGCACTCCCGGCCCAATCCGAAGCCGAGCAGTGCGAGTACGGCTTTGTCGACGAGAGATATCAGTTTTGTTTCGCCCATGCCCGCGACGGCGAGCGCTACAGTTTCCTCGACCATAAGACGCACAACGCCTACTTCTGGACGCCGTCTATCAACACGCTCCCCGCCTACGAGCGTGCTGCACCGTTTCGGCTGCTTTTGCACTGGTGGCTTCGCAGCGACGAGAGCTACCTGATTCATGCCGGGGTTGTCGGTAGCGAGGACGGCGGTGTCCTGATCGGTGGACGCGGCGGGTCGGGAAAGTCGACGACTTGCCTGGCCGCGGCATCGGCAGGGTTGACGTATCTCAGCGACGACTACGTTGCCGTGACCGTGCAGCCATCGCCGACGGCGTACAGCCTGTACGCTTCTGCGAAACTAAACGACGATAGCCTCGCTCGCTTCCCACAATTCACGAACCACGTCGTGAATCCCGACCGCAACGCTGGCCTCGACGAGAAAGCGATCGTTTTCCTTGGTGGCGACACCGGCACCACCGTTGCGCCACAGCTGCCGCTGGTGGCGGTGGTCCTACCGACGATTCAGAACGTCGCCGAACCATGCCTGCAGGTAGCCCGGCCGATCCAGGCCTTGCAAGGGCTGGGGCCTTCGACTTTGCTGCAGATGCCGGGGACGACCCCTGCTGAATTCCAAGTCGTTGCCGAGCTGGCGCGGGCACTGCCTTGCTATCAACTGGTCCTGGCGCCAGAATTGTATTGTACAGAAAAGACATAGAATGTAATACACCAAGATAGAACTATTAATCCA
>JBCCHQ010000139.1:0-17591 GCA_039028735.1 Planctomycetota bacterium
CCGAACGATCAGCACCGCCGATCTCACCGACGGCAGCGATGTGATCACGAAGGCCGGCGACGGATCGGTGACGCTTACGGGCGACCTCGACCTCGGCGGCAACTCACTGAAGAACGTAAGCGGCGCCGGCTCTCTGTCGATCACCTTCCCGGGCGTCACGGGAACAGCCGGTCGGGTCTACGGCGTCGGCAACAAGACGATCACTGCCATCCGTGGCGTAGCGATCGGCGGCACGGCCAACGTCAACGCCAAGATCGGCACGACCAAGGTGCGCACGACCGACCTGGCCTGCACGCCGGCGGGTACGTGGGTGGCGGACACCGGGACGCTCAACGAAGCGGACTGGGACGACGGCACAGTGCTGTCGTTCGAGGTTGTGTCTATCACCGGCGATGTCGATGAGGTCGTGATTCAGGTGGACTGCGACATTGACGCGTAAGGAGGCAGCATGACCAGAGGCCTGCGCTGCTTCAACGCAGCGGGAGACAGCTACGCGAAGTTCCTGGGCACGTCGGACCCTGACACGGAATCCAACGTCTCCACGGCCACCCTCCGTACGCTCGAGTTCTTCTTCCTCATGACCGAGGCGACCTACACCGACAACGACCGGATCTTCGAGGTGCGGGAGAAGACGCAGACGGTCACGCGGACCCAGGTCAAGATCACCGGGCCAACCGGGGCGCGGCAACTCACCTGCCTCTTCCGGAACAACCTGTCCACGTCCAACGCGGCTTTCGCGACGCTGTCAATCGACGCAGGGCCCACGCACGAGTGGCGCCACGGTGTGATGCGTGACACGGGCAACGACTGGGAGGTCCTGTGCGGCAAGGTCGGGGACGGGGTCGAGAACTACGAGGTCGACCAGGTCGCCTACGCAGGCAGCCCCACACCGACCGGCTTCTACCCGATCGGGTCCGGGCCAGCGAACGCCGACGACGAGGGCCTGACCGCGGTGACGATCGGCGACGCGCGTGCCGGGGGCGCCGAGTTCCCTGGGCTGATCGGCCCGATCCGCGCGTGGACAACCATGCGCACCGACACGCAGCTCGGCGACTACTCGTGCCGTGCAGTGGACCCGACCGACTCGGACCTCGCGCACCTGTGGCTCCCCAACAACGTGTCGGGCGATCTGGTGGACTACGTCGCCGGCGTGGACTGCGCGTACACGCTCGGGTCGGACGGGTCGCAGGGCTACTCGAAGTACGGATTCCGTGGCTACAACTGCCACCCCTTCCTCCGGCCCCTCCTTGTCGCGGGCGGCTGTTAGAGATCTACAGGAACAAGAATGGACGCTGACACAATCACCACTACCGGGTGGCTGCAGGCGGGAGGACTAGGCTTCATTGCGCTCTGTTTCCTCGGCCTGCTCCGCTGGATGATGGGGCGCTTCGACGCGCACATGAGGAACCAAACGCGAGCCATCGATGTGCTTGCCGCTGCGCAGATCGGTTTCCAGCAGCAACTGCTGGCGCACGACCTGACCGTCACGGGGATCAACCCAGCGGCTGGAGCGAACCTCAATGAACGCGCCGAGGGCGCGCTTGCCAAGTACGAGGAGCTGCAGCGTCAGCTCGAGCAATTCCGGCTGACCATTCTGCAAGGCAAGCACCACGAAGAAGAGTCGCAGTCTGCGCTCTTCAATCTTTCCCTGAAGTAAGGACAACCAGATGAAGAAGCACCTACTCGCGTTCGCGCTTGTCGCGACGCTATCGGGCTGTGTCACGCCCGGAATGATCGAAGAGCTGAAAGTGGGCAAGGTCGAGCTGGAGATGAAGGCGCAGGAGCTGGCAAGGCAGGTTGAAGCCGGCGAGAAGTCGCGCGAAGAGGCGGAGCGTGAGTACCAAGAGGCGGCCGAGGAGCACGACAGGAAGATCCAGGAGGCGGCCGACCAAGCGAGAAAGAACGCGGAGGAGCTGAAGGACTCCGCAGTTTCCCTAGCTGAGATGGGCGGCGTTGGCGGAGTAGTGTCATTGATCGCGATGTACGTGCTGAACCAGTACCGAAACAACACGCGGCGCCGTGAGTTCGATCAAGTGATCCAGGGCCAGTCCAATGGATAAGTACAGCCGCATCCTCATCTTCGCGATCGCCGCTATGGTCATGGCCTTCTGTGCCGCGATGCTCGTCGGTGCCGAGGAGCCACGGCCCCGCCCGCTCGACCTGCCCGCTGGCAAAGCGTTCAAGGATGACGAGGACGAGGACGATCCCGAATCGATCATCTTCTATGGCCAGGAGTACGAGGCGGACGCGTTCTTCTGGTGCGTGGACCGCTCCGGAAGCATGAACGGCCCACCGATCATCGCGCTGCGCGCTGAGCTACAGAGCGCGGTTTCGGGCCTGAGTCGGCAGGCAGAGTTCGGCCTTGTCACGTTCTCGAATGGCGCGGAGAAATACAAGCCGCACCCGGTACGCGCGAGGCCGTCCGAGAAGGCTGCTGCAATTGCCTGGATTCAGGCGATCGCGCCGAACGGAATGACTTGTCTGGGAGATGGGGGAGTTGCCTGTCTCGAGGTCGCGAACCAATGCCGCAAGCGGAACAAGCGAATGATCTGCATGGCGGACGGGGGAGCGAACTGCCCGGGCTGTGCAACGGAAGTCCCGCAGATCACGACGGCCAACTGGCAGCGGATCCCGATCGACACGCTGTTTGTCGGGTCCTCAGCGAACGGGGCCGACTGCCTTGAACAGCTAGCGAACGAAAACGGTGGCACGTTCGCGCTGATTGGCCCGTGAAATCTGTGGGGAAGGGCCGCCCTCGGCTTCGGCCGGGGGCGGTTACTTCTACTGGCTCTCTTCCAGCACGCGGTCGAAGCCCGTGGGTCCCGGACCAACGTGCCGAACCCTTCGGTAGAGTAGCTTCTTGAACTCTTCTTTCGCGAATGCGGTAGCCGCGGCATCCGTGTCGAAGCCACGCTCGGCGTACCGGATCCGGACGATGCGAGACCTGTCTTCATCTCCAGTGTACTTCGGCCCTGTCCACACGCGGATCTTGTGCTCGCCTTCGACCGAGAAGTTCGTCGGTTGCGCTAGCACCGCCTCAAGATCTCTGAGGCGACCCGTTTCTTGACACAGCTCCTCGTCCGTGAACGTGTCGCCGCGGTATGGAAAGTCCTCGGGATCACTTAGATCGATCCCCTTGTTGAGTTCCGCCATTGCCCACCTGATCTCTTCACCGATGCGCTCGCTCATGCCTGCTACCCCCTATCTTGAAACGAGGCGACAACACCATTCTCCAGATAGATGTTACCGCCGTCGTAAACCCACTGCTCGTGCACACCCCAGGATCCCACTGAGCGATTGATGCGATTGGGCTTACCGACTGAGGCTCGCACTTCGTCTGCAATCATGCCGAGGCGCACTCTCCCGGAGAGAATGGCCTCCTTCACTGGCTCGGTGAGCATGTCCTCGTGCTCGGCGACGTACTGCTGCCGTGTCATTTCGGCGTACTTTTTCTCGCGCGCTGCCACGTCGCGCTCGTGCTCCCTCATGAGGGCGGCTCGCTCGCGCGCGTGTCGACGGCCGGGGTGCATCACGTCTTCCATGAAGTTGGCGCAGCCGGCTGAGATGAGCCAGGCGCCGGCGCAAGCTACTAGCACGAATCTCCTACCAGAGGTCACGGTCGTCGTCCTCCATTGCATGCCGCTTGGGGCGCTCCTTCCAGACGAGCGTATCCTTCAATCGAGATACACCGGGCGACTCGTATGCGTACAGCGTCCCCTCCATACGCCCCGATCCAGGGCGCACCCAGACGAGCCTCACTGCATCGCCTACACTCAAGTTGAGCGCGCGCAGGGAGGCCTGCGCGGCCTGCTCATAGGTTCCCGCCGGAAGCTTGAACGGGCCATCGTTCCAGGAGAGGATTCTATCTCCCTCTTGTAACCCACTCCTCCGCGCTTCACCCGACAATGTGAGGACTACGCCATCTTTGTCAGTCAGGAACCCTAGCTCCGCGTCGCACGCCCTATAACAGATAGCTTCAATAACGCCGACCCGCACTGGGATGTTCGATGTAACACCGAAGCCGTGATACACGGAGACAGACCCAGCGTTTACATGGCTAGCGTCCTGAAAGATCACGAGGTCCGCGTCGATGTCATCGGCCTTGCGCCAGATCCTCTGATAGACGTGGTCCACCGGGCCACCCAACGGCAGCCCGGCAACCACGACGGCGTAGGGCATCAATGGTGGCAACGTTTGAGTGTCGTAGTACAGGAGGGCTCTGGGCCTATCAACTCTGGCACCGCGCTCGACCGCAGTGTCATACGTTTGTAGGCGCCGTACGGCTGGTGAGTTGCAACCGACAAGAAGCAGCAACTGCACACACAGTACAGCCAATCGCATCATGGACACACCCCATAGTCCTCACATCCCGGCGCACCAGTGGGCGTCGGGTCCTTGTCACACACACCCCACGGCGACATGGGCGCGGGGCCTTGATTGAACAGGTGCGCGAGCAGATAGACGGCGTCCGCGATGTTGACAGCGTTGTCGTCGTTTGAGTCCAGGGCGTCGGCGCATGGCGGGGGGAATGGCGTGAATGCTGATGTCAGGATCGCGATCGCGTCAGCAATGTTGATTGAGCCGTCGACATTCGCGTCGCCGCGCAGGAAGCGAGAAGGCCTGTAGATCCTGTAGGCAAGGTCGACATACGACAACACGCCGATCCCGTCGTTGCCAAACGTGTCAACGTCAACGCAGATCTTCGAGATCTCAATGAGGAAGAGGTCAGGGATTCCGTTTCCGCTTCCGCCAATCAGGGCAGCGGATTCCAGCATAAGGAAGCTGTAGTCAGGAGTCCCGTACTCTATCTGGTCATCTACGCCGTTTGTCATCATGGCAACCAAGACATCCCAACCAGGGTCACCGGGATATGCACAGGGCTCGTCGAGTATGTCTGTGTGCCCCATGACGCTTAGGGCTCCCGTGCTCGGATAGCGCAGAAGCGCGCGTGGGTTTGTGCCAATGGGGGCTGTCATCGGCCCGTACTGCAGAACGGCCACTTCCTCGTCCCCCTGAGCCGTCGACGATATCGCCACAACTAGCGCCAGAACCAGCCAGATACGCATAGAACCCCTCCTGAGTCACCCACCTAAAGTTCTTCCTGCCTCCGTGCCGATCACCAAAGACCCCAACACCAAGGAGGACTACCATGTCCAAAGTACAAGCAATGATCCTCGCGATCGCATGCATCGGCGTTGGTTTCGCCGCCAGCCACTTGACCCAGCCTGGCGTTGAGGCCCAGGCTGATCCGGCGCCTGCTCCGGCGCCAGACGAGTGTGATAACTGGCTCAGCTTCGAGCCACCTATCATTGTGCCGATCAAGGAATGCATCGAGGGGCGCTGGACGATAGTCGACTACGAGCTGAAGTACTGCGAGGAGGTGCCATCGGTCACATTCCTTGAGCCGACTGGAAACTCCACACCAACGAGTAATCCTTGCCCGTAGCGTCTAGTTCGGTAGCAAGTACACGTCCACAACGCCTGCTTCGCTACTAGACGGAACGACCACCTCGTCTCCGCGTCGCTCCAGGTCTAGACGAAGCACCCCTACGCTTGGATCCTGCAGCCTTACAGTGAAGCGCCCGTTATACAGGCGGTCAAACTCGACGATCCCGTGGGCGTCTGACAGTCCAATGAACTCGTGGCGCGCCAACTCCAGAGGCACGTCTCGTAGCTCTAGGTGCCCCTGGACGGTGACGGCAACTCCCGCGATCGGGTTGCTATCTCCTCCCAGCACTCGGACCTTGACCTTCTTTTCGGGTAGCACAGTGAATACTGGTCGCATCCCTGGCTGCAGCACAACCTCGGCGCATGCCAACGCCTTGGTTGGTGCTGAAATCGCAAGCGCGAGGCTTCCAGATGGAATCTCGGCAAGCCCATTGTCGTCAGCAAAAAAGTACTGATGTTTTCGACCGTCACGCGTTGTCGTGATCTCCGCACCCTTGACCGGCTTGCCCCACATGTCCTGCACGCGAGCTACCACCGCGTCTTCGTCGTACGACGCACCAACGATCTGCACTCCGGCATCTTCGCCGTCCTGCTCCTGCTGCCCGACTAGCAAGCAACCGCACAGAACCATGCACAGCGCCAATAGCCCGACAATCTGTACGTTCTGTCGATGGACCTGTCTCGCCATGGCTGTCCCTCGCTCACCCTCCCTGGGCTCCAGATCCCAAGCGATCATTCCCGCTCTCCCCTCACCGGGAGCGCTCCCAGTTCCTGGGCACGAAACTCCTCCGCATAGGACTCGATATCGTCCTTCATGTAGATCTTCGCGGTTTCTACCTGCGTGAGCCCCATGAGCTGCATGAAGTGGTGCAACGGCACAGAGGCTTCGGCAAGCTTGAGTCCTCTCCAGTGGCGGGCGGAGTGGAAGGACTTGCCTTTGATCTTCAACGCGCCAAAGACGCGATCAACAGTTTTCGTGATTGCTTCCCGTTGAATCTTCTTCCCCTGATTGTGGATGACGTGCTCTCCGATGGCTTCGTCCCGGAGGCGACGCAACAGCTGCTCGCATTCTTTCGAGATCAGCGTACGAGTGACTCCAACCTTGTTGCCGTCATACGTCGTGATGACTGACTTCTGGAAATCGATCGACTCCCACGTCAGCCCACGAATCGCGCCAGCACGAAGGCCAGTCATGCACGCCAACTCGAGCGCCTTGCGGAACCAAAGAGGGGGGCGATCCCGCATCTCCATGTCGTACTCAACGTCTTTGCCGTGGCATTTGCGCTTCACCACGCCCGAGTACGACGTGTATCCGTTGTCGCAGGCGTCCCAGATCCGACAAAGCTCGTCGTCGGTGAACGCTTTCCGGCGCACTTTTGCGCGGGCTTCCTCGAGCGTCGAGCGCCGAGCCCGGTACGCGACGGGGGAAGCGTCGACCAGTTGCCGCTCCCGGCCGTAGTTCCAGGCGCGGTTCAGGTACTGGGCGTTGCGAGCGACCGTCACCTCCGAGCAGCCGGTGTCCCGGAATCGTTCCTGAAGGTAAGTGTCTATCATGACAGGAGTTACTTCGTCCACAAACTCAATGCAGGGCTCTCGATCCCCCATCCATGCCTCGAACTGATCGAGGGCCGCGGTGCGCTGCTTGATGGTTTCTGGAGACAACCGATCACTCCTTCGCGGCCGACCGGGGTCGGTGTGTGCGAGCTTCAGGAAGCCGGCTAGCGTGAGTCGCGGCCTGGCCGCGCGCTCCTGCTCGAACTCCTCGATCCAGGCATCGAGAATCTCTCCAGCGAGCCGCTCGGCTTTTTTCTTGGTCTTCTTCGAGTAGGGGATGCCCGAATCCTTGAAGGGCCGGACTTGCTTGATCTGGCCAGTCCGTGGGTCCGGAATGTTTGCTCGCCATATGCGCGTGCCCCCAACACTGACTGCGTGAACTGAAATAGATCGACCCACTGATGAACCCCTCCTCATCAACTAAGGCAAAATTCTCCGTCCGGTCGGACAGCTTTTTCTGCCTTTCCTCTGTCGCTTCGGCCGAAGCCTCAACGCCTATGGAGGTCCCCTGTCTTAAGAGATGCGTGTACCGCCCAGAGCGGGACAGCGACTTTGGTTTTTCTGGGATGGCCCAACACAGGTTTAGGTACTTTTGAGGTACTTTTGCCTGTTGAGCGAGAAGCCGGCGGATGGTGTCGGGAAAGGCGAGATGAAAGAAAGCCTGCAACCACAAGGGTTTACAGGCTTGTATTTTGGTCGGGGTGAGAGGATTTGAACCTCCGACCTCTACGTCCCGAACGTAGCGCTCTGCCAAACTGAGCCACACCCCGACGGTGTTTCGAATTCGAGGCGCGGAGTATATCGACGCCTCATGGCACGGTCAACGTTGCTGTTACAACGTTGCTACTAGGATCGTCGACGCCCGCCTCGAGAAACTAGAGTCGAAGTGGCGGAACTCGACAAAAAGAACGCCGGACGGAACTTGCGGCCTGGGTGCCCTTCCAGGCTTTCGGAAACCGTCCGGCTGATGAAATACCTTGTTGTGACCGTCGGTATGCTGCCGTTCATCAGTTGCCGTACAGCGACTGTCAGCAGAGGGGCGTGCCTGTGGCTTCGCCGAGACCGACCGAGGCGTGCCCCATGTTTACCCGAGGAGGGCTTCCGCGGCTTGCTTTTTCTGGGCGCCCGGCGCGGTTTGTCGCAAGTGACCTGTTGGGAGGGATTTGGCCACGATCCCGGCGGGCGGCGATCCTTGGCGGGAGATAGGGGACTCAGGCCGCAAATGCAAGGTTCTGCGGAACCTAGCTCAGCTGCATCGGTCAGGGAGGAGCACCCGCGGGTCAGGGCCCGCGCAGCGGCACCGTAATGATTTTGTAACAGGCTTCCTAGAATGTACTTGCGTGTGTCCGCTGCGGGATCGAGACTCACGCTCACGGGACGGAAGGCGGTTGCTTTCGGGCTCGAGCGTCAGGAGAATGTGAGCCTGATTCGAAGGTTCCCGGGGGGGAACGGCCACAAAGTGTGGGAACCCCTGTGGGCGTTACGCAGTAATAGAGAAGTGTAGGTGCTCCTGGATGGCCCAACGGCTAGGGCAAGGCACCGTATATCACTACAGAACGTGTCAGCCCCCGCGAGGCTCGGCACTCGGGAGAAATGTAGGAAGAGAGAGGGGAGCCGATGGCCCAGCAGTCGAAATTCCTTAGTGCGATCGCTATCTGCCTGTTTATGGCGGGGAGTGCGTTCGGTGGTGCCGACGTGATCGTTGGCGAGTTGATGGATGTTGCCAACTACGGCACGGCCAACGGCTACTACGCATACGCGATCGGCACCGAGTCCTGCAACATCGGCGACGTGCCACTGAACTGGATCGCGCAGACAGCCGAGCATCCTGTCATTGGGCAAAACATGTATCGCCTGATGAACGGGCGCTTCGAGCACATCGGTATGAGCTGGCTCAAGCACGGATTTACGGCTCTTCAAAATGCGACGTGCCAGCCTTGCACTGCCAATCCAACTGGCAATGCGCTGGGCGTTGGTTGTTCGGATCCGTACGTGGCTAGCCTCAACGGGAGCCAGAACAATGGACCGCGCACCGAAGTGAACGCGACGACCGGTGTCTTCCCGTATCCGTACGTGTTCAATCCGCCGGTCATGGATTTGACCAATCGTCGGGTTCGCGTGCACGAAGACAACCTTGATCCGCTGTTGAACGTCGGCGCGCAGTACTTTGTCGAGGGGCAGTACGTGACGCTCGACGACGCAGTTGCTGGGAACCACCACAACAACGCTTCGCACCGTTCCATCGACGTCAACCCGACGACGTATCAGATCTCACTGACCGGCGTGACGGAGCGCGAGGAGCCTGCGATCGTTGCTTGGGCGACCGCCGACCCGACGGTGCAGCTCGAGGAAGTCACGGTAGGTGGCGGCAAGTTCTACCTGGGCACGCGCGTCGAGCAGTTGGCGCCGACCCTTTGGCAGTACGAGTACGCGCTGTTCAACTTGAACTCCGACCGTAGTGCTCGCGCGTTCACCCTGCCCGTCGCCGCGGGCCTGACGGTGACGAACATTGGCTTCCACGCCCCCGAGTACCACAGTGGCGAAGAGACCGAGCACGAGAATACTGCTTGGGTCTCCTCGCGTGCGAACGATCAGATGAAGTGGGAAACCGGTAACTTCGCGACGAACCCGAACGCCAACAGTTTGGCCTGGGGTACGCTCTACAACTACCGCTTTACCTGCAACGCTCCGCCCGTCAACACGATCGCATCGATTGAGTACTTCAAGCCGGGCACCCCAACGTCGTTCTCGATGTTCACGCAAGCCCCCGACGGCAGCGCCGTTGCGGCCGTGAGCCAAGTCTTCTGCACGAACCTCGGTACGGGCATGGAGATGAGCTGGGTCAACAACGACACCTACGACAACATCACCATTCGTCGTGACAACGTCACGATCGCGACGCTGGCAGGCACGGCCACGACTTTCGCGGAGTCGATTGCCAGCGGCGCCTACAACTATCAGATCGTTGCGACGATCGGCACGGACAACTCTTCCCCGAACGGCTGTACGTTGACGGTCGGACTGACGCACGCGCTCACGATGGACGACGTCAGCGGATTCGCTGGCCAGTCGGGGCTCGAGGTGCCGGTCAAAGCGAGCTCGATCGCCGTAATCTCCTCGTACACGTTCGCGGTGCAGTATCCGACCGATCGGCTGACGGCTGCGTCGGTCGACTACACCGGCAGTGTCGCCGCGTTGGGTGGCGCTGACTTCATGGACTTCCAGCTGGGCGCCGACTATGTCACGGGTTCCGTGACCATGGACACGATGCCGCCGCTGACGGCACCGCTGTTGCCAGGCACGGACATGCTGTTCGGGAAGCTGGTCTTCTCGGTCGCGGGCGTCGTCGTCGACGGCGAAACTCGTCAGCTCGACTTCGTCGACGGCCTCGGCGGCGTCAACAACGAGTTCCTGTCGTCGGTGGGTTCGTTCTCACCGTTCACGTTTGGCTCCACGGTTACGTTGTTCGACTCGCCGATGTTCCTGCGTGGCGACTGCAACTCCGACGGCGGTATCTCGCTGCCGGACGCGATCTTCATGCTGAACTATCTGTTTGCGTTCGGTGTTCCTCCGTCGTGTTTCTCGGGTTGCGATGTCGACGACAACGGAGCCGTGCAGCTGCCCGACGCGATCATCCTGCTGAACTACCTGTTCTCGCAGGGTGCGCCGCCGGCCAGCCCGTTCCCGGTTGCAGGAGCGGATCCGACCCCGGATACGCTGATTTGCCTGTAGCGGCTCGCTGACCGCTGCCGGTTCTTGGAACGCGCTCCACCCCGAAAAGGGGTGGGGCGCGTTTTTTCGTGAACATTCGGGGTCCCGGCCGCGTTGCAGCTTTGAGTAGCCGTCACAGCTGGGTCATCGCGGTGCGGCTTGCCGTATGCCCATTGCTTGGTCTGCTACGAGGGGCTACTTTCTTTGGGCGCCCTACAGCAGAGAGGAACGTCCCATGTCCAAGTCGAAGAGTTGGCTGCTCGGCGTCGGTCTTGACGGCGACGACGGCCACACCCGAATCACCCGAGCCGAAGACATGGTGCTGGTCGGTGGTTCCAACGACACGCACGGTCAGATGCAGGAGCACGCGATTCGCATCGGGGAAGAGCTGGAGCGACGGGGGAAGTCTCTGAACGATTGCTCGAGTGAGGAAGTGGTCGAGATTGTGCAAGAAGCGAGGGACCGGTGCTGAGTAGCTCTGTTCGTAGCGTAGTCGTGGCCTATGGCTGCGTGATTCTGTGCGGATGGGCGAGTGCGACGTTTGCCGCGCCGCAAGAAGCCGTGACCGGTGGGGCTGTGACTGCTGCGGCGAGGCCGGATCAAGCCGAGGCCAAAACGGCAGCCAGCCTGCAGGGGCTCCGCATCCGTCAGGAGACTCGCGGGATTCCGGGACGCGTTGGGGACGGGCAGCAACGGATTGCGCAAGTGATCCGAGTAACGAAGGACCGCCTGCGGCTCGACGACCCAGAGGCCGGGTCTCGGTTGCTGCTGCGTCTGGACGGCCCCGAGCCGCGCTTCTATGAGGTGACCGCGGATGGCTCTGAGTACCGTCAGGGGAAGGACCTCGACAAGATCCAGCAGGATCGTGACCGGCTGGAGAAGCAGCAGCTCGCAGGGATTTTGCAGGAGCCGCGAGCGAAGCAGGATCAGATGTTGGCCGAGGCTTTTCTGCGTCGCGACGGCAAGCGCGAAGTCGCCGTGACTGAGAAAGTCGCAGACGACAAGGTGCTGGGGCATACCTGCAAGCGCTTCATCGTGCGTGAGAACGGCCGCATCATTGTCGATGTGTATACGACCGAGGACTTCGGGGTCGAGATCCCGTTCTTCGACTACTACCGCCGTGTCGGAGCGTTCTCGGATGAAGTCCTGAAGGCGCTGCAGGGTATTCGCGGTGTGCCGCTGAAGGCGGACTTCAGTGTGATCACTGCGGGTTTGAACTACGACTTGAGCGTTGTCGCTACGAGTGCCGCCGTGCGCCCCTTCGAGCCTTCGATCTTCGAGCTCCCGGAAGGCGCGAAGGAGATCGTGGAGAGCACGACAGCGCCGTGCGGAGAATGTAGCAAGTTGGTCGAGAAGGCGGCGCCCCCGGGGCGATTGGTGATCAACAGCGAACCGATCTACTTTTGCTGCAAAGATTGCCGCAAGGCGTTTCAGAAGCGTCGCTATCAACAGGGGCCGGGCGGAGCCAGCCCCAAGCCAGAGAGGCCCAGCCCCAAGGCAGGGAACGGCGGCGGCAAGTAGGCGCGCTGCGAGCGAAGAATAGAAGAGCGGACAAGAAATCAGGCTGGCGAGACGGCGCGGGTGCCGTCAGCCAGCCTTTTGTATTGGGGCGAAGTTGATGTGTGGCGTTACGACGGAGTCGGCTTGCCGGAGAACTCCAAGAGGGCATCCATCTTGACTGGATGTGGCTCGAGGGCTGCGCAGACATCCGTGCAGATTCTTCGCAGAGCCTCTTGAGTATGACCCTCGACGCGTACTGTCAAGTTGGCTGTCGTGTTCGACGCCCGGACCAGTGCCCAGCCGTCTGGCCAGGTCGCGCGAACTCCATCGATCGTATTGACTCGATCGGTGCCGAATTCGGATCGATAGTGCTCGACGAGCTTGTCGACGACACCGAACTTGTCGGCCTCGGAGACACCGATCTTCACTTCAGGCGTGTAGAACGTTTCCGGGATTCCCTCAAAGAGCTGCGAGCAGCTGATGTTCTTCTCGCTCATGATGTGCAGGAGGAACAGCGCTGCAAAGAAGGCATCGTCGAAGCCGTAGTAGTCTCGCGCGACGCAGATGTGGCCGGAGAGTTCACCGGCCAGCAGTGCTTTCTCTTCGCGCATCTTCTCTTTGATGATCGAGTGGCCGGTCTTCCACATGATTGGGGTACCGCCGCGCTCGGCGATGTCCTTCATCAGGAAATCGCTGCACTTGACGTCCACGATGATCTTGCCGGAACCCTCTTTCTCGAGGATGTATCGGGCCATGACCAGCACAATGTGATCTGCGCTGCGCTTGAAGCCCTTCTCGTCGATCAAGCCAACGCGGTCGGAATCGCCGTCGAAGCCAAACGCGATGTCGGCGCCCTCTTTCTTGACGAGGTCGCAGAGGTCCTGCATGTACTTCGGAACTTCGGGATCCGGCAGGTGGTTCGGGAACGTACCATCGGGCTCGACGTAGAGGCCCAGCTTCTCGACGCCGAACTTGTCGAGCAGCGGCTCGATGATCGGACCGGCGGTGCCATTGCCGCAGTCGTAGGCGACCTTGAGCTTGCTGTTGATCTGGAACTTGCCGGCGATCTCGTCGAGGTAGTCGGGGATCACGTCGACGTTCTGCACGCTGCCGCGCTCCGCCGCAGGCTCTGCGTTCTCGGCAATCTCACGAAGCTTCGTGATTTCGTCTCCCCAGATCGGCCAATAGTCGCGAGTGATCTTGAGGCCGTTGTAGTTGATCGGGTTGTGGCTGCCCGTGACCATGATGCAGCCTTCGAGGTCGTAGTGAGGGACCGCATAGTACGTCACCGGGGTTGGGACTTGGCCGAGGAACGTCACGTCCATTCCGGCGTCGCGTAGCCCTTCGGTCAGCGCTTTGGCGAAGATCGGGCTGGATTCCCGTACGTCGTGACCGACGGCGATCTTCTTGCGTCCCTCGCTGGCCATCAGTGTTCCGTACCCGAGGCCTATGCGAGAAACGATCTCTTCGCTCAAGTCCTCACCAATGATGCCGCGGATGTCGTAGGCGCGGAAGATGTGCTCTGGCAGCTGCAAGACCCCAGTCCTTTCTTAGAGATTCAACGGGCAGAAAGCGCCCCTATCGTTTTGTCGGAAGTCTAACCCGGTAGCTGCTGTTTGTTGACGAGAATTCCGGCTTCGACCTGCGACCTTTCAGGGCGCAAGCACGCCCAGGGACGGACCTTGCGACTTCGATCGGGATCCCAGTACACTGCGCGACACTCCAGCAGCCCCTCCCGAGGTTTGAACCCACCCCGCGTCGTGGGTGCCCGGGTCTTCTGCTGGCCATGAAACGGGGGACCTTCGTTATGCAGTTCTCACGCGCACTGCTGGCACTGTTGTTCGTCACGGCTCTGACAACGCCTACGATCGCGGCGGATCGCGCCGTGATCCTGCACTGGAACGATTTTCACGGGCAGGTCCAGCCCTACAAGCAGTCCAGCGGCGAGCGTGGTGGCGGAATCCGGGCGCTTTCTGCCTACGTGGAGGAGGCGCGGCAAGAGTTCGGCGACGAGATGCTGCTCGTCGATGCGGGGGACTGGTTCCAGGGGACCCCGGAGGGCAACCTGACTTCCGGTAAGTTGGTTTTCGATCTCTACAACGCGGTCGGCGTCGATGTGACGGTCGTTGGCAACCACGACTTCGACTTTGGCGAAACCGTTCTGCAAGACCTCGTCAAGCGGGCTCGTTTTCCTGTGCTGGGCGCCAACCTACTCGATGAAGCAGGGGTCGTTCGCGACTTCGTGCAGCCGACATGGGTCCGCAAAGTGGGCGGCATCACGTTTGGGTTCATCGGTCTCTTGACCCCGGACACGCCGAGGATCGTGCGCCAGGACGTAGGTCGTAAGTTGCGAGTCGGCAATCCTGTCGATGCGTGTCGCGAACTGATCCCGGGGCTGCGCGCCCAAGGTGCGGAAGTCTTCGTTGTGCTGTCACACCTCGGCATCGATCTCGAACGGCACCTGGCGCAGGCGGTCCCAGAGCTCCATCTGATCATCGGCGGTCATTCGCACACTCCGCTGAACAAGCCAGAGGTGATGGCCAACGGCGTGGTCTGTGCGCAAGCGGGTGCCAAGGGACTCTTCGTCGGACGCCTCGAAGTGACGCGCAAGGATGGTGGCGGATTTGCGATCGACGGTGGGCTGGTGCCGATCATCGCCCGTGATGAACCCGTTGCGGCCGCGATCGAGCAGATTCTCGCCGAGTACACACCCGCCATCGAAGCGCAGATGTCGCGCAAGGTGGGGGTCCTCGCAAAGCCGCTCGACCCGGCTGCACGGGAAGCTGGCCCGGGGTCGACACCGCTTGGCAACTGGCTCGCAGACGTGATCGCTCACGCTGCCGATGCGCCTATCGCCGTGCACAACCGCGGGGGAATCCGAGCGTCCTTGGCAGCGGGTGACATTACGGTGCGGGATCTGTTCCAACTCTCACCGTTCGGGAATCGCGTTGTGTCCTGTGAAATGACCGGTGCCGCGCTGACCGAGGTGATCCAGACGTCCCTGACCGACCCGCGCGTGCGCCTGGAGGTCTCGGGTCTCGAGGTCGAGTGGCGCGAGGGGGCAGAAGGCCCGGAGCTGGTCCAGCTGACCGCTGGTGGCACGCCGATCCTGCCGGATCAGGTCTATAAGGTGGCGACGAACGACTACCTCGCCAATGGCGGCGATGGCTGGACGCAGTTCAAAGCGCGCGGCGATCCAGTCGGCGCTGGGGTCGGAGTCATGGAGGCAACGGTTCGTGCGTTCGAAGCCGGATCGGTGCTGGCACCCGACGAGATGCGGTTCGAGTTGCTGACGGCCGGAGTCCCAACCGTCGAGTTGAGTTTCCTGCAGCGCTACATCGGTGTCGTCGGCTTGTTGGTGATGCTTGCTGTGTGCTGGTTCTTCTCCAAGCACCGCAGTGCGATCAACGGCTGGACCGTCTTGTGGGGTTTGGGGCTGCAGACCTTGCTGGCGATCATCATCTTGGCCGGCAACCAAGCGTCCTTCACCGGCATGGCGATCCTGATCGCGTTGATCTTGACCTACCTGGTCGACACTACCTTCGATCTGAAGGAGCCCGGCAGCCGCATTGGCGGCGCCCTCGGCGCGATCGGAGCCGGGGCCGTCGTCGTCGTTGGGCTGTACTCTCTGGAGCGAGCCGGCGTGACCCCGTGGTTCATGGGGTTGACGTGCTGTGCGTTCTTGTTCGCTGCGGCGACGAAGCAACAGCGCCCGCTGCGGCTCTGCTTTGCTCTTCTTGTGACAGGTGGTTTCGCCCGGCTGTTGGCGCATCAAGTCCCGGGGCGCGACTGTTTCCGGTTTCTGTCCGACAAGGTCGAGGGTTTCCTGCAGCTGACAAATGCCGGCAGCACGTTCCTGTTCGGCAACTTGGCCAACAGTGAGCTATTCTTCCCGGGCTCGGACACATGGCCTGGGTTTGGCTTCCAGTTCGCGTTCTCGGTCTTGCCGACGATCATCTTTTTCTCGGCCTTCATGTCGGTCATGTACTACCTAGGGATCGTGCAGTTCGTGATCGGTGCGATCTCGAAGTTCATGCGCTGGAGCATGCGGACCAGTGGGTCTGAGACGCTGTCGTGTTCGGCCAACATCTTCGTTGGACAGACGGAGGCGCCGTTCATGGTGAAGCCGTTCCTACCACGTATGACGCAGTCGGAGATTCACGCGGTCATGGTCGGTGGCTTTGCCACCGTCGCTGGCGGTGTACTTGCGGCCTACATCGGCATGGGCGTCAATCCCGGGCACTTGTTGGCGGCCAGCGTGATGTCGGCACCGGCCGCAATCATGATCGCCAAGGTGTTGTTTCCGGAGACCGAACACTCAGAAACCGCTGGTGATGTAGAAGTCCCGAAGATCGAGACTGCCGACAACGTTGTCAGCGCGGCCAGCAACGGCGTCACCGATGGCCTGAAACTGGCGCTGAACGTCGGCGCGATGCTCGTCGGGTTCATCGCCCTGGTCGCGTTCGTCGATGTCGTCTTGGGAGCCGTCGACGCGAAGGTAGACGGTCAGTGGCTAGCGGGCACCTGGCTCGCAAGCGGGGAGCTGATGCCCAACGGGGAGTTTGCCGGACGCGTGCCGGGGAGTCTCAAAACTCTGTTTGGCACGATCTTTCAGCCGCTCGCGTACTTGATGGGGGTCTCGAGTTGGGAGGAAGCGCGCGAAGTCGGGGCCCTGATGGGCACGAAGCTGTCTGTCAACGAGTTCGTCGCCTATCTGCAACTCCAGGGACACATTCAGGAAGGTGATATCAGCGAGCGGTCGATTGTCATTGCGACGTACGCTTTGTGTGGTTTTGCCAACTTCTCGTCGATTGGGATCCAAATCGGGGGCATCGGTGTCTTGGCACCCGAGCGCCGGGGCGAACTGGCGAGCCTGGCTGTTCGAGCGATGTGGGGCGGTGCGATCGCTTCGTGGATGACGGCTACGGTCGCTGGCATCTTGTATACGTCCTGAGTCGCGCACGACGGAAAGACAATGGGTATGAGTGTCGTCGATGATGCGAACGCGGCAGCCGCCGCGCTCCGTGAGAAGCTTGCTGGCCGCACGCCGCAGTTGGGTCTCATTCTGGGCTCTGGACTGACGCCGGAGCGATTGCCGCTGACCAACACGCTGGAGATCCCAACAGCCGAGATCCCTGGGCTACCGTTGCCCACGGTCGCTGGACACCGTGCCGTGTGGACTGCAGCGGAGCTTGCTGGGGTACCGATCTTGATTGCCGGCGGCCGGAGCCACCGTTATGAAGGGTTGCCGCTGGCTACAGCAACGCTGTCGGTGCGTGCGATGCGTCGCGCGGGGTGTTCATCGCTGATCGTCACGAACGCGGCCGGCGGGATTCATCCCGATTTGGTTCCGGGAACGTTGATGCGGATTCGAGACC
>JBCCHQ010000140.1:0-17437 GCA_039028735.1 Planctomycetota bacterium
ATCACGATCGCCAGCATGAGCATCGTGTCCCCGTCGCCGTTGTGCTGGTCGTGGGTGTTCACAGCGATGGCCCTCCGATGTCGATGGCAGCGGTCTTTGCTCGGGACATGCCGAGCGATCGGCGGCGGAGCTCGACGAAGCGTCGCAGCGATTCGTAGAGCGCACCGTGCGCGAGTACTCCGAAGAACATGTCGTCCACCACTTCCTGCGCGATGATGACTTTCGCGGTGGCTTGGTGCTGCGAGAGGCGTTGGCTGCCGGCGAGATCGTGGCGATGCCGGCCGATCGCCCGATGACCAATGGCAAGACCGTCGTCACGCAATTGTTCGAGCGGCCTTTCGACCTGCCGCTCGGCCCCTTCGCCCTGGCCCGTGCGTCCGGTGCGGCCATGGTGTCTGCATTCTTGTTGCGAGAAGGCAAACGGCGCTATCGGCTGGTGTTTCGCTCGCCCATCACGATCGAGCGTACGCGCGATCGCGCCGCTGACATCCAAGGCGCCGCCCAGCGTTTCGCCGAGGACATGGAGTGGGCGATACGGGAGGCTCCGTATCAGTGGTTCTGTTTCCGCGAGGCCTGGCCATCGGAGTGACGTCGTTCCCGTGGGAGTGACGTCGTTCCCGTCAGAGTGACGTCGTTCCCGTCAGAGTTTGGCCTCGCTAGCGGCGGCCGCGCAGTCGCCGCGAGATGCGAAACAGCAGTCGCTGCAATCGCAGCCCCTTGGCCAGAGTCCATGCGCGGTGGATCCGCCCGATCTCGGGTTTGATCGGAGAGATCTCTTTGTGGTGCTTGCACAGGAACCAGAACAGCCGGAAGCCAAAGAATGTCGTGCGGTAGCGTTCGAGGCGGCGGATCAGGGTCTCCAGGAAGTCGCGGTCGTTGGCGCCGATCGTGGGACAACGCAACAAGGCCCGAAAACGCTGGAGGAGCTTCTCGCGGCGATCGCTCCACTGCTCGACGGCCAAGATCGGGCTCCGTTCGTAGCGCTGGCTGATGTTCTCGCCATGGCGCCGATAGCGAAGCAACGGTCTTTCGACGAAATCTACGCGTCCCCGGCACGCAGCAACGAAGCTGATCCAGATGTCGTGATAAGGAAAGCCATCCGGAATCGGGAAGATGAACTCTTTCAGGTCGCTGCGAAAGAGCATCGTGTTGCCCGAAGCACACTCGAAGAAGACAAACGCTCGGGGGCAATGCCCGCGCACGAATTGCAGCTCGTGGAGATCGCGGATCGTCTGGTGCAACGGCAGGCCATCGCCATCGACGAGTTCAGCATCGGAATAAACTAGCAAGTTCTCTTCG
Organism: Planctomycetota bacterium; assembly: GCA_039028735.1. Lineage (GTDB taxonomy): Bacteria > Planctomycetota > UBA8108 > UBA1146 > JAJFFE01 > JBCCHQ01. The sequence goes on from JBCCHQ010000140.1 coordinate 1,300, forward strand.
AGCATCGGCACCAAGGTTTCCAGCTTGTCTGGGAGCCAGATGTCGTCTTGATCCGACAGAGCGATGGCGTCGCCGTTGCACAACGAGATCGCCCGTTCGAAGTTCTTCAAGAAGCCAAGATTCTCGGGGTTCTGATGGACAACGAGCCGCTGTGTCTTCGCGTATTCGTGCAGAATCTCGACCGTGCGATCGCTCGAACCGTCATCGACGGCGACGACTTCCAAGTAGTCGTAGGTTTGAGCAAAGATCGAGTCGAGCTGTTCCCGCAGATAGCGCTCTCCGTTGTACGTGGCTAGAGCGATGGAGATCAGCGGTCGTGCTGTCATCTAGATCAGCTCGTCATCGCGCCAGCGGAGAACTTTGCCACTCCCGGTCCGGGCAATCTGCGCTACGGCCTCGATGTGCACGGGTACCTTGTAGGGGGACAATAGCGAGGCACAGTGCTGCCGGAGCTCTTTGAGATCGAGGTCGCCCGCGGTTTCGTGCAGCGCGACTTCAGCATGCGGAATCTGACCCATGCGCGGATGGCGGACAGCAACGACGCGGCTCTCGCGGACAGCCGGGTGGCTTTCTAGGCACTGTTCAACCTCTTCGGGGAAGAACTTCATGCCTGCGACGAACAGCATCGCCTTCCGTCGCCCGACTAGCTGCAGCGCGCCGTCGGCGCCACGGATGCCGATATCTCCCGTCAGAAAAAAACCCTCGCGGCAGTGCTCATCACGCGCCGACCAAGGGGAGTAGTACGCGGAGAAGAGTCCCGGGCCGCGGAGTCCAATCTCGCCGGGTCCCGAACTGCCGTCGGGAAGTTTGCTGCGATCATCGGCAAAGAGAGCGATCTCGTAGCCGGGGACCGGCGGACCGACATCGTGGCCGCGCTCGCAGGCCGCGGCCGGTCTTTGAATGCACGGCAGCCCGGCTTCGATGATCCCGTACGCCTGGGTCACCGGGATTGCGTAGCGCGCCTCGAAGCGGTCGCACGCAGCGGTGGTGATCGGAGCCGCCGTCGAAACGGCCAATCGCAGCGGTAGCGAGCCGAAGTCGTCTTTGAGGTTGGCCAAACGTTCGATCTGTACGGGGGAGGCGTAGAGGACGGTCGCCTCGGTTTGCACAATAGCTTCGTGGAGAGCGGCGGGCAGGCTCTCGTTGCACAGCAGCATGTGTAGCCCGGCCCGGACGTAGGCAACAATGGTTACCGCAAAGTGGTAGGCCAGCGGCAACACCCAGACGACCCGGTCCTCGGCGGTGAATTCGAGCACTGCGTCGGAGGCTTCCACGCGAGCGGCCGTCGCCTCGTGCGACAGCACGACGCCTTTGCTTGCCCCTGTGGTGCCGGACGTGAAGCGGACGAACGCCGGGTTGACGTCGTGGAAACCGACAGGTGGCTGCGCATCGCTGAGGTGTATGTAGTCGAAGCCGGCACAGCAGCCAGTCTCGAGAGTCGCTTGCTTGTCACCCCCCAGCGTGTGGTCGCTATCAGGAGCCACCAGGTAACCATTGACGTCGATCTCTTCGAGAATCTTTCGTTTCTCGTGTGCCGTAGCGTTCCACGGCACGGGCACCATGCAGGCGTCTGCGGCGAGGATGCCGAACGCGGCCGGGAGATAGGGGATTCCATTGGGCGCCAACAACCCGACTCGGTCACCTCGTGAGACACCCGCCGACCGCAGTGATTGTGCGATGGCAACGGCCTCATTGTGCAGCTGGATGTAGGTGATGGTGGTGCCTGCAGCCACGTCGGTCGCTGCGGGTCGCTCGCCATGCTTGTCGGCGCTGCTGACCAGTAGCTGGAACAAGTTCATCGCGGTCCCGTGCCTCTTTCCCGAACGGCAGCCGCACCTGCAGCGTAGCCGGTTGCCAAGCATGTGCCGATGACACGCGCCGAAGCCAGCGCGTCGTGCGAAGCACTCATGCAGCGCCCCGCAGCATACACGTTCTCGAGCGTTTGATGGCGCAGCGCCCTCAGCGGTACTTCGTAGTGCTCTCCGGCAGGAAGATACTCGAGGTGGGCTCCCGTGCGACCCTCCTCCCAGAGCTCGATGGGCCAGGCAGCGCGGGCCACGGCGTCTTCGAAGCGCGCCGCGCCCAGGACGTCGCCGCGCGACAGCGTGTACTGACCGAGGATCGTGCGACTCTCCCGGATGCCCACTTGAGGTGCCAGGTGCGACACGAAAGAGTCCTTGCAGGAGGCCACTCCTCGCTGCAGGAAGGTCTCGAGCGCCTCCACGATCGCACGCCCGTTGCGCTCGGCCGTGGCGAGCCCCGTCGCCCCCGCTAGGATCGGGGCCAGCGCGAGTTTTGCGCAGACCTCGCCCGGGCGCGCTGACGGTCGAAACGAAACCAGCTCTGATCCAGCGGGCAGTGAGCCGTCGGCGACCGCCGCTGCAATGCGTCGCAGCGCAGCGATGCGGGCGCCGCGATCGAAAGCGCCCACGTCTACGTTCTGCAGGTGGAACACGAGCGATGGCAATTGTCTGTCGCTGGCTGCCCGCGTGTCGACCGCCGCCCCGGCGAGCAGGGTTGCGATTGCATCTCCGGAAGCGTCGACAATCGCGGCGACCGGAGTTTCTTGGACACCTTCCCACGACAACAGGCGGACGGCGTGAACGTGGGTGTCGTTGCTGTCGACTGCCGTCAGCGTCGTGTGCAGGCGTACTTCTAGGTTGGGTTCTGCGGCGCAGATCTCGTCGGCTGTGCGTTGCAGCGCTGGCGGAGCGTACGGAAGGGCGAAAACACGACCGAAGCGCTCCGCCGCTAGTCCGGTCCGTGACTGCAGGGCTTCGGCGAACTCAACGGGAAACCCGTCGTCGACAAACGTAGCGGTGCCCTCACCTTCATCTCCCAGGTAAAGACCGCAGATGGTGCCGACCATGCCTGCGGTGGCCATACCGCCGAGAAACCCGTAGCGCTCGACCAAGATCGTGCGGGCGCCACTCCGCGCCGCCCCGACGGCTGCTGCGATCCCCGCGGCGCCGCCACCGGCGACGACGATAGCGGCCTCGCTACTGGACATGCTCGCCCACAGGTTGCGGCACCCAGCCGAGGCCCTTGCCAATCTCGGCAATCAGGTCGTCGATCTCATCGGCGCCGACGATGCCATCGAGCCACGTGACGACGATGTTTTGATTCTGCCCGCAGCTGTTGAGAAAGATGCCGATGCCAGGTTTCGGTGTCACGGTCGGCAGGTGGTAGGAGTTCACGATCGGGCAGCCGAACAGCGTTTCTGTGGCACCCGAGTATTCGCCCGTGTCTGCAAAGTTGAAGGAACAAAGCTCCCCACGTGACGACAGGGCCATCCGCCATGCGAGGAGTGGCAGCGGCAACGGGCGGATGAAGTTCATCGCTGCGCGCGTCGCTTCCAGTTGCCCATGACGTAGGGATTCAAACATCTGCTTGCGCAATTCATTGTTGATCGCGTCGATCTCTGCATTTGGGTCGAACTGTGGGAAGTGCAGCGACAAGTGATTGGAAAACACTGGTCCGGCCTCCCCCTTCTTGCGCAAGTCGACTGACACCGGGAGCAGGTAGGGGACTTCGGGAATGCCATGGCGCTGCCAGACGCGGCGCAAGATCCGGCCCACGAGAGCGAGGCGCCACGTCATTTCCTTTTGCGCGCGACTAGCAGTGCCGCTGTCGCGAAAACTGCAGCGCTTGAACCGAAACGACTGCGCTTGAGATCTCGTTGCATGCCCACCCGGCGAGGTTGGCGGAGTGGCACGAAAAGAGTCGAGGTAGCGGCGCCCTTTACTCGCGAGACGTAGTCGCTCGAGTCGCGTGCCAGCCTGTGGCGGGGGCACGAAGCTCGGCACGCCGTCGGGCCAGGGGTCCGCCACCTGAGCGTTCTCGTCTAGGTGGTTGAGGTGCAGCGTCAGTGTTTCTGCCCCGCGCGGGTCCATCAGAGGATGGAACCATGTTTGCACGAAGTGGCTCGTCTTCCCTTGGTCGATGACGTCAAAGCGGACAGGGGTGCCGGCATGTGGGTCGAGTGGCGTGTTGAGCCGCTGCTCCAGGACCTCTTGCAGTGGCGCGTCGCCGCTCCCGATCTCGTGCATCGTAACGCGGGGTGCTGCCTGCGGCGTCGCCGGAGCTTCCCAGAACGGAGCGCTCCACGGAAAGGCTCTCCGCAAGCGTGCGAGTGGCCAGGGAGCATACTCGACGAAACGCGCAATCGCGGCATCGATTCGTTCTTGCGGCAAAGTGCCTTGGCACTCGACGACGAGCTGAACGATGTTGCGGCCGGTGCGGACGCGAGACGTGCCGCGAAGACCTGGACCGCGCACCATGTGGCGATCGAGTGCTAGTAGACAGACGTCGGCACCGCTGAGGGGGAGCCGTCGGTTACTTGCAACCATCCTGGATTCAGCCCGCCATCTTGTTCTGGATGTATACGGCCATCGTCTCCGCAGACGCGACGACGTCTTCGGTGAGATCTTCATCGGGAATCCAGAAGCCGTATTCCTGCTCTACGAACAGCAGTACCTTCATCAGCGCCATGGAGTCGACACCAGCGTCGGCAAACAGCGCGTCCTTGGTAATCTCGTGCCCCGCGGCCATGATGTCGTCGTTAATGTACTGAGTGAGTGCTTCAGCGATCGCCTCCGTCGCCGGGGCGGGTGTCGGTGTCGTCATTCTCTTGCTTCCTCTAGGGTGATCGAAGCTGTGAGTATAGATGACGACTCACTGGGGTGGTAGCCCGTATCAGGTGCTTCTACGGCGTGCCTGGGACTGGTACCCTGCTGTTTCTGCCCTCGGATCCAGCACTCAGGAGGCCGCTATGACTCGCGCAGGAATCACCGCCGCGACCCAGATATTGCTAGTCGTTGGCGTTTGCACATTTGCGGTGGCGCAGCGTTCGTCGCGCAAGATCGTGGCGCGGCAGGAGGGGAGTAGCGAACGGCAAGTGCTCGTCGTTGACGTGAGCTACAACTTGAAGGCCGAGCGTAACGGCATTCAGGGGGGAGGCCACCGATCTTGGAAGGTACGCTCTACCCGCACCGTGACGTTCGACGCTGTCAAGAAGTCGGGGCGCGTCACCAAGGTCGGGATCTCCTATGGCGAGGTCACAGAGAAGTCCGTCGACGCCAAAGCCGCGAAGACGCTGCCAGTGTCGGGAAAAAGCTACCGCGCGCAAATCAAGAACGGTGGCAAGGCTGTGCGCAGCGCGGACGGCAAGCCGGTCCCGGTTGCGGAGCTGTCGCGCGTCACTGCCGATCTGCAGGAGCTGGGGACCATCACGCCACTGCAGCGCTTGTTGTGGGAGAAGCGCAAACACTCACGCTTCACTGCTGGGCACACTGCCGCGGCGACGTTCTTCGGATTCTCCGGTGACAAACGTCTGCAGATCCGCCAGATCGAATGGACAGCGGCGCCGTCTCGGACCATCGCGGGGCAGCGGCAACTGGTCTTCGAAACGCGGGTGCAGGTCAGCACTCTGCAAGACGGTTTCGTCATGCCCGTCGAGTTGAACGGCAAGCTCGCCTGTACTGCCGACTCCTGCTTGCCCGTATCCTGGGAACTCTCGGGCGATCTGTTGTTCGAGACCGCGGGCACCGTGGCAGGTGCCCAGATCGAAGCCCGGGCAACGGGGAGAGTTTCGTTGCGTCGCGAGCACACGACAACTCCCGCGACTCGCCAGTGAACGACCCAACAGCAGAGCTTGCAGCAGAGACGGAGCCGCCGAGCCGTCCTACGCGGCGCGCGCGATTGTACGGCTATCTGCTGATCGGTGGCGTCGTGGTCTGCGCGAGCGGCATTGCGTGGGTCATGCTCATGGTCCGTTGCTACGAGATTCCGACAGGATCGATGGAGCCAACGATTGCGCCCGGCGACCAGGTGGCCACGCTCAATGTCTGGCGCCCCGAGTCCTATGACTTCCGACATGGTCAACTGGTCATCTACGTTGCCGACCAACGACTTGCACGTACGCCTGGCAGCAAAGTGCGCTACATGCATCGGATTCTCGGTGTTGCGGGTGACACGGTACGTTGGGACCGCAACGAGTTTTTTCGCAATGGTGAGAAACTCGAAGAGCCGTACATCCTACAAAGTGCGGCCGGATTCGAAGCGCCGAGACCAGACGCGCTGCCAGCGGGGATTGCCGGCACGTCGACCGTGCCTCCGGGCCATCTCTTTGTGGTCGGGGACAACCGCGCAGCGTCCCTCGACAGCCGCTATCTAGGCAGCGTGCCGCTAACGAGCGTGCGCGGCATTTTCCTTTTCCGATACAACCTCTGATCCTCCCGGAGTACGCTGTTCGCGATGACGAATCAGCACTCAAGCGATGCTTACGCTCCCCGTGAAATCGCGTCCCGTGTCGAAAGCATGGGCGTAGCGAAGGCGCAGGCCAGCACGCCCACTTTGTTGGCGCTGGCCGTCCTTGCCGGCGCATTTATCTCGCTCGGCGGTCTGTTCTATCTCGTCGTCGTTACGCAGTCAGAGCTTGGTCTTGGTATCACTCGGCTGCTGGGTGGGATCAGCTTTAGCCTCGGCCTGATCTTGGTCGTTGTCGGTGGGGCGGAGCTGTTTACTGGAAACAACCTGTTGGCGATGGCATGGGCCAGTGGGCTCATCGATCTCAGAGCAGTCTTGCGCAACTGGGCGCTGGTCTATGTCGGCAACGTGCTGGGTTGTCTTGCGACTGTGGCGTTCGTCGTGTTGTCAGGAGTCGGCAGCCTCGGTGGCGATGCGGTGCTTCAGAAGGCTGTGGCGGTGGCCACTAGCAAGACGGACTTGTCTCTGAGCGAAGCATTCGCGCGCGGAGTCTTGTGCAACGCGTTGGTTTGTCTTGCCGTCTGGCTGGCCATGGGTGGCCGCAGCGTGACCGACAAGGTGTTGGGCGTTGTCTTTCCCGTCGCTGCCTTTGTGGCAATCGGCCTGGAGCACTCGATCGCGAACTGGTTCTTCCTACCGCTCGGCATCGCTCTGGGTGGGGCAGAAGCTGTCTCGCTGACGGGAGCCGTCTGGAACCTCACGGCGGTGACAGCAGGGAACATCATCGGAGGCACCCTGTTGGTCGCCAGCGTCTATTGGGTGGCCTATCTGCGCGGTACGAAGCACGAAGCCGACACGAGAGCCAAGGAATCGAAATGACCCGCGGAGTAGCGCAAGTGGCATTGGTCGTCAAAGCCTATGATGAGGCGATTGCCTACTTCACATCCGTAATGGGATTCGAGTTGGTCGAGGACACGCCGCTGACTGCTGGCAAGCGCTGGGTTGTCGTGCGTCCGCCAGGTACTCACGGCGCCGCCGTGCTACTCGCTCAAGCCGCCACCGAGGCCCAGCGCGGATGCATCGGCAAACAGACCGGTGGCCGCGTGTTCCTGTTCCTCGAAACAGAAGACTTCGCGAGAGACTACGCGCGGATGAAGAAAGACGGAGTTCGGTTCCTCGAAGAACCTCGAGAAGAGTCCTACGGGACGGTCGCGGTCTTCGAGGACTTGTACGGCAACAAGTGGGATCTACTGCAGAGGAATTGAGCCATCTGTTTCGCAGAGTGCGGACATGCTGTTGTTCCTTCTGGTTGCAGTGAGGCTACGCTGACAGCATTGGCTGCCGACTTCGATCGGCTCGTGGAGGGGTCCTCGACCCCGTATGCCGTACGCGGTGTCTTGCAGCAGAGCCCCTGTGTACGAGCCGTTGCGGGCGACTTGCTGGCGGTTGCCAGTAGCTTGCTTGGCGCCGAGTGCGTCGTATCGAAGGCAACCTACTTCGACAAGACTCATGAGAACAACTGGCTGGTGCCTTGGCACCAAGACCTGACCATCACGGTGCAACAACAACACTCGGTTCCTGGTTTCGAGCATTGGCGCCAGAAGCACGACGCATCGATGTGGCAGCGCGGCATTTGGCATGTACAGCCTCCAGAGTCCATACTGAGCCGTATCGTAGCGCTGCGGCTACACATCGACCGTTGCTCAGGCGACAACGGGGCGTTGCGGGTGCTGCCTGGAACCCATCGTTTCGGCGTACTCAGTGCCGACGCGATTGCTCAGCACGAAGCAGATGGGGAGGCAGAGACACTCGCTGCAGAGCGCGGTGAAATCGTTGCGATGGCGCCGTTGCTGCTGCACGCGTCGAGCAAGTCGCAACAGCCAGCCCGTCGGCGTGTATTGCATCTCGAATTCTGCGCTGCGGAGCTACCGGCGCCACTAGCGTGGCACGGCTGAGAAGCGAGTGAGGCACAGGTTGGACCGTCGCGACGCTACCGACTTCATTGGAGAGGATGTGGCGGTCACGATCGACCGCCCGCTGGGGTCCAAGCACCCGCGTGGAGACTTGATCTACCCGGTGAACTACGGGTTCATCCCGGGCACACTGGCAGGCGATGGCGAGCCGATCGATGCTTACGTCTTGGGCGTCGCGACGCCCCGGCAACAGTTCGACGGGACGTGCATCGCTGTCTTGGTCCGGGCAGAAGAAGATGACCCGAAGCTCGTAGCCGTACCCCGGGGCGTACAAGTGTCGGACGCTGCGATTCTGGCTGCGACTCACTTCCAAGAGCAGTTCTTCGAGACCACGGTCGTGCGGCAGCCGCGGGCGCAAGGGACGCCGCTGCGACACGAGTCCGCGGCCGTGGCCGCGGAGATACAGCACGTGATGCACGCAGCCTACAGTATCGAAGCGGAGCTGCTTGGTGTGGATGACTTCCCGCCGTTGCGTCGTTCAGCTGCCGAGATCGCGGTCAGCGAGAGTCGCTTCATCGGTGTCCACGTCGCTGTCGGAGCAGCTCGCCGCCTGGTCGCAGTCGCCGAAGTCGAGCAGAGTTGCGACGAACCATCCGTCACCAATCTCGCTGCACTCGTCGTGCTCCCCGAGTACTTTCGCCAGGGGTTCGCTACGCAGCTCATCCATCGTGTCGTGCGCGATGCGGCGAGCGACGTAACGGTGTCGACAGGGGTGGCGAATCAGCCCGCACTCCGTTTGTACGCGAAGCTTGCCTTCCACGAGGAGCAGCGGTGGGCCACGGAGTGTGGTATCTCGATGGTGACGCTACGTCGTGGCGCCAACCGAGGTGGTGATCACGGGCGGGTGCAGCATGGCAGCAGCTAGTGCCGCGAATCTGCGAGCGCGGTGGGATGCGCTGTTGGCGCTTCCGGACTTGGCGAGCCGCGCGCTCCCGTGTCCGGATCGGCAGCGTGCAGCTGAAACTTACGACGAACTCGAACAGCTCTACAGCGAACCCCATCGTCACTACCACAACCTAGACCATATCGACGTGTGTCTGCGCTTGCTTGCCGAGGCTCCCCACGACCACGACGATAGCGTGCCGCTTCAGCTGGCCATCTGGTTTCACGATGCAGTTTACCAGCCGCTCCGAGGGGACAACGAAGAGGAGAGTGCGGCACTGGCGAAACAGCGTCTCACGGCGCTGGACGCGCCGAAAGATCTCGTCACCACTGTTGCCGACCTCATCTTGGTGACGAAACACGACCGCGAGCCGACGACTGCGAGCGAGAAGCTGCTGTTGGATATCGACCTCAACGTCTTGGGTGCGGCGAGGAGCTGCTTCGAGGAGTACGAAGCAGCGATTCGGCGCGAGTATCGACGAGTACCGGGCCCTCTGTACCGTCGCAAGCGCAAAGCGATCTTGCAGGCGTTCCTCGCCCGTCCCGCGCTCTACCATACGTCTGGCTTCCGGCAGCGCGAAGGTCCCGCGCGGGCGAATCTGCTGTGGGCGATCTCCCGGCTCTAGTGCGGACTATCGAACTCGCTGAGAGGCTACTGCTGTGCCCAGTGTCGCGCGAGATGCACGATCGTCTCAGTCGCCTTGCGGAGGCTGCTCGACGCGATCCATTCTTTGCGGGAGTGAAACAGCATACCTCCGGTGAAGATGTTGGGAGTCGGGTGCCCAACCTGCGTCAGGAGACTCCCGTCGGTGCCGCCGCGGATGGCGCGCCGCAGGACCTCGACACCCGCATCTTCGATGGCGGCATGTGCCAGCTCCACAACTCTTGGGTGGCCTTCGAGGATGTCGCGCATGTTGCGATACTGCTCGTGCATCTCCAAGTCGATGCGCAAGCGCGGGTAGCGCTTCTCGAAGCGAGTCTTCAAGGTCTCCAGGTACTGGCAGCGTCTCTCGTTCTCAGCACGCTCGAAGTCCCGAATGATCAGCTGAACTTCCGCCTTCTCCGTGTCGCCGTTGACACCGAACACGTAGTAGAAACCCTGCCGGCCGTCTGAGTTCTCCGCGCAATCCTCTTCGGGAATCTCGTCCAAGAAACGCGCCGCGATCATGATTGCGTTGACGAGCTTATCCTTGGCGTAGCCAGCGTGGACGCCAACCCCGTGGAACGTGAGATCGGCGCGCCATGCGTTGAAGCACTCCGCCTCGAGTTCCCCAGGGTAGCCACCGTCGATCGTGTAGCAGTAGGTCGGTAGGCGGCCGAGGTCGATGCCTTGGGTGCCGCGCCCAATCTCCTCGTCGCTGGTGAAGCACAGCCTGATCTCGGCATGCGGGAGCTCCGGGTAGCGCTGCAGCGTTGCGATGGCCGCCATGATCTCGGAGATCCCGGCCTTGTTGTCGGCGCCCAGCAACGTCTTTCCTGATGCAGTGATAATCGTGTCCCCGACGAAGTCGCTGAGCTCTTCGCAGTCGGCTGGCGTCAGCTGTAGCTGCGGGTCGTCAGCAAAGGAGATAGGCGATCCGTCCCAGTTTTCGTGACAGACAGGGCGCACGTTTTCTCCTGGCTGCTCTGGCGAAGTGTCGACGTGGGCGAGTAGGCCAATGGCTGGTGCCGCGACTCCTTGTGGCGCCGGGAGCGTTGCGTAGACATAGCCGGTGTCGCTGAGAGAGACGTCTGCGAGGCCGAGCTCGGTGCACTCGGCCGCCAGTAGTCTCAGCAAATCCATCTGTCGAGCCGTGGAAGGGTCGCTTTCTGAGTTCTCGTCGGACGTCGTGAAGATTTGGACGTAGCGCAACAGGCGCGCACGCGCGTCCTCTTCCATGAATTGGCGCATCTCGTCGGTGATGGTCGTAGGGTTGCCCATCGCGGCTCCTGTCCTTTGGCGTCTGCATAGCGACTATCGCAGATCGTGGGAACAGGGCCAAGGCCTCGATGGTATCGGGCGAAGTGGATCGCCTGGACAACCTAGAAGCTCAAGCCGTACGCGATCGTCAGGTTCGAGCCTTCGTCGGAGTACCCAAAGTCGATGCGAAACACAGCCTGCCGATCGACCGTCGCGCGGAGGCTGAAGCCGTAGCTGTCATGCACTTGGGCGCCGTCGAGCTTACCGATGTCGCTGGCGACCGATCCGATCTCGTAGAAGAGTGCCGCCCCCAGGCGTTCGATCCGGATCCCCTCGCTGATCGCGAAGCCCCGCGGGATCGCCCAAAAGCGATACTCGATGCTCGAGTGCCACGCCGCGTCGTCGGTCCAGCGATTGCCGATGAAACCGCGCAAGGTATCGGCTCCTCCGAGGCTGGGTCGGGCCCAGAAGGGCAGGTCACCGGCCAGCCAATCGACGCGGGCGCCGATCGCGATCGAGTCCGTGGGTGGATGTTCTTCGGTTGCGTCGCCGTCGTCGTGGAGCAGAGTCGGAACCGGCGTAATCCAACTGCCGTTCGTCGAGATCAAGACACCCGTGTCCCCGTGGGTTTGCAGCGGAGCTGCGCGACTATCGATGCCGACGTGCCAGCCTTCGTACGGGAGGTGCTGGCTGTCGCGCGTGTCCCAGCGCAGGCCGCCTTCGATCCAGAGCATGTCGTGGTTGTCGTCGTCGTCGAAGGTCGTCGGGAACGACACTTTCGTACTGGGCGTATCGTCGACATCGGCAGCGCCGAGGTTGCGGTGTTCGAGGCGCGCACCCAAACGCAGGATCAAGTCGTGTCCGGGATCGGGGATCGACTGTTGAAGCTCGACCGAGAGCCACTCCTTCTCTTCGGTGTATGCGGACTCATCGCGTTCCTTGGTGCGCGCACCAAAGCCGAAGAAGCGCCGCGTCAGCGTGCGCTGATAGCCGATGCGCGCGTTCACATAGCTTCGTTCTTCGAGGATGACCCCACCCTCGGGCAGCTCGCGGTGGTTGGTCCAGCGCCACCACGTCAACGAGAATCGCTGTTGTCCCTCGCTCGTGTACGACAGGAATATGTTGGCGAGCTCCTGACGCCGCTTGTGCCGGAAATCGAGGTCCGTGAGGTTGATCCCACCACCAGCCCCAATGTCGGACTCGAAGAAGAAAACGGGGGCGATGAAGCTCGTCGTCAGCCAGCGCTGCAGGATATTGCCCGGTGGAATGCGGCCCTCCGGATAGTAGCGCCAGCGGTCTGGGTGATTGAGATCTGCGGGCAGCTCCGCCTTCGGGATACGGCCGTTCTCCTCGACCCCGGCGTACGGATTGAACTCGTCGCCTGTATTGCGCTGCACCTTCGAGCCGCCACAGCCGGTAAGAGTGATCGTTGCGACCAGAAGGATTCCGCAAGCTGTCCAACGATTGGACCGATGTAGGGGAGTACGAGTCGTCGAAAGGCGGACTCGCGGCACGAGTCCGGTTTGCGTATGCTGCGGCGAGCCGTGTGTCACAGAGAAGCCGTTTCAGTCAGTGCGTTGCCGTCGCGGCCTGGCCGTGACTCGATCGCGGAGTATACCTCGGAGGTCACATGAGAGCAGGTCGCTGGGCGCTTTGCACCGGGTTCTTTCTCGTGTTCTCGGTAGCCCTGCTGCTGCCGTCGCGACAGGCCCACGGTCAACTGATTTGGCCCGGTGAGGAGATCGCGACGATCGAGGGCACCCATCTGCGTGCCTTCGTGCCTGCGGCTCACGCGAGCGAGTTGCAGGCCCTCGTAGCGCGAGCAGACCAGATCTATGGCCACATGCTCGCCGACGCTGATTACCGGCCGAACGAGCGACTGAACCTGCTGCTTGGTGACTGGCTCGATGCTCACAACGGCTTCTCTTTCGTCGTGCCGTTCGCAATGGTGCAGGTCGAACTAGCACCGGCATTGACCGAATCGTCTATTTTTCACGGTACCGATAGCTTTGAGCGCACGCTCGTGCATGAGCTGGCACATCACATATCGAACGACCGTACGCATGGCTTTCGGCGCTTCCTCGAGAACGTCTTCGGTCGCGTGCTACCGAGTGACCTGATCAGCCTTGCCGTTTCCTATCTGTCGACCCCAGCGCACCAGACGATGCCGTCGTTCTGGCACGAGGGGCTCGCGGTTTGGGCAGAGACGGTCTATTCAGATCCAGCTTCCCCGTGGGGCGGTCGAGGTCGCGATCCACTGACCCACATGGTCTGGCGTCTCGACGCTGCCGCCGGTGGCATTCCCAATGAGGCCGATTGGCGTCTGTCCTACCACTATTGGCCGTTTGGCCGCCGCGTCTACAACTATGGCGCTGCTTACTTGCGCTACATCGAGGGGCACTACACTGATCGCGCAAGTGTCTGGGAGTTGATCAGTGGTCAGTCACGGACATGGCCATACTTTTTTGCGCGCGGTTCGAAACGCACACTGGGCGTTGGTCATCCGGCCCTCTTGCGGGAAGCGCGACGGGCACTGTTGCGCGAGCAGCAAGAGAACATCGCTGCACTGAACGCGCGACCGACGACGAAGATCGAGCGGCTGACTCCTCCCGACTGGTACGTTGGTGCGCCCGCTTGGCTCCCTGACGGAGACCTATTGTTCGCTGTCGTCGATCTGCACGATCGCGCTCGTTTGCATCGGCTGGCCGCCGACGGCACGTTGACGAAGACCGGCGCCTGGGCACACTCACTTGGTAACGTGCGCAGCGATGGAGATCTTGTCACGTACCACGAGTTCAACTGGCGCCGTTTCGGTCGCGTGCGCGTCGGCGACCAGGTCGTGGGCCATCGGTTACTGCAGCCAGACGCAAAGAGGGCAGGCGACGGTTCCAGTGTCGTCGTTGCGATCGAGTTGCCCGGTGGTGGCAAGCAGCAGCTGATCTTGTTTGGAGTGGGGGCCCCCGGCAGTGGTCGTCCGCCGACTGAACCAGAAGTATTGGAGACGACCGGGATCCCGTGGAGTCCGACGCTGCGCGGTAACGACATCTCCTGGGTAGAAACCAGCGGCAACGGCAGCCGACTGTTGCTTTCTGATTTCCTCTCCGAGCCGCGGGTGCTCGTCGCCATGGCCGGCCGCATTCTGCACCCGGTTTGGACGGAAGATGGCGCGTTTGTGTACTTCTGTTCCGACAGTTCTGGCGTGCCCAACGCCTATCGCTTCGAGGTCGCCAGCGGTGAGCTGTTGCCGATCACGAACACGATCGGTGGCGTGACTGCATGTGTCCCGTCGCCGGATGGCAGCACCTTGGCTGTCGTCGAGCACGATCATCGGGGACCCTTCATCGGCAAGATCCCCAACGACCCGAGCCAATGGGTGCGCGAGATCCCGCGCCTCGTTCCGGAATGGCCAGCGCCGCGTGCCGATGGTGAACAGCCCATCGCGCGAAAGCAGGTGCGACCGTTGCCACGTACCGCCCCGCCGAGTGTTTCGGAGCCGCGTCCTTACGGCGGCCTGCGAGAGCTGCGGCCGCTGTTCTGGAGCCCGACGACGGCGCCCGCGCCGGGAGGTGGGTTCGGCGTCAGTGGCCTCGCCAGCGATCCATTGTTGACTCATACCCTCGCCGCAGGCATCGGCGGCGGCCCCATCGATGGCGGGTTGGTTGGCTTTGTCGGGTACATCCACAGTGCGTGGGAGCTGCATTGGGGCGTGACCGCGTGGCAGGCCGAGCGCGGTCTCGGTGACCAGATCGTGGTCGCCGGTGGTGCCGACTTCGACTACGAGGAGCAGCTGTCGAATCTGCAGGTGCGAGTTGGCCGGGGTCTGGCAGGGCTGGAGCAGCGCTTCTTTGCATTCGCCAACGCCGGAGTCCAAGAGTACGACCCTCTCGATGACACCGAAGACCTGCTAACAACGATTACCCCGGTTTCGCGCCCTGCCATCGATGGCACTGAAGAGTACGTCGGCTTCACGCTGGGCTATGGCAATACCACGTTCTTCCCGACGTCGTATGCGCCCGAGGACGGCTACGAAGCGACGCTCGAGTTTCGCCACAGTGGGTTTGGTGGCGACCTCGATCGTAACTTTGCCCTGTTCAACGGCAGTGCCGTCTGGAGCTTGCATCGCGCGGCCGATGTTCAGCTCGTCGCAGGTGCTCAAGTGGGATGGTCCGACGGTGACCGCACGCTGCAGAACAACTTCGCGATCGGCGGTACGCTGAGTCGCGGCTTGCCGCGCGGTTACATCAGTGACACGGAAGACACGGGGCGCCACTTGCTCGCTGGGTCGATTGCCGTACGTGCGCCGTTGTGGCGACCGTTTCGCGGCTTCAGCACGACGCCGTTTCGGTTTCGGCAAGTGATCCTCGAAGTGTTCGGCGACACTGCGAACGTCGACGACGAGGATGTCGGTGGGGACGGCGATTGGTTTTCGAGTGTTGGTGGCGAGCTGTTTCTGGGTTGGGAGTTCGATCGTGTGGTCATTCGTCCCGGCGTGGGCGTCGCAGTACAGCTCGACTCCGATCGCGACACGACTGGCTATGTGAAGTTCGGTCTGGCCTTCTGATCGCGCCGCTACGGAGGCTACATCTCCTCGAGCGCTCGCCGGTCGAGCTTGCCTCGCGCTGTACGCGGGAGCGACTGGACGAACGAGACGGCGCGTGGAATCTTGTACGGCGCCAGCCGATCGCGGCAGAACTCCAAGATATCCATGTAGCTGTGGTTCGCGCCAGGAGCCACCAAGAACGCTTTGACCGCTTGCCCGTCGTGGGTCGAGGGGAGTCCGAGGACGACGGCTTCGTCGACTCCGTCCAGCTCGGTCAGGACCCGCTCGACTTCCCGCGGGGACACTTTTCGGCCTCGCACGTTGATCCACGAGCTTCGTCGCCCGACCAAGTAGAGCTCATGGCCCGCGTATCGCACCAGGTCGTCGCTGACGAAGCGTCCCGCAGACAGCCGTTGCGGATCGGGATCTGGATGGTAGCGGTCGGCGACGGCGGGAGATGAGATCGTCAGCGTCGCGCCGCCGGCGTCTGGCTTGGAGCCGTCGTCTTCAGGCTGAACTTCGATCGTGACACCCGGCAGCAACGTGCCGACGGAACCGCGGGCAGCGGCGCTCCCGTCGCGATCGAACGAAACGCCGCCGCACTCACTGGCGCCGTAGAAGACATGGGGCTTCAAG
>JBCCHQ010000141.1:0-17330 GCA_039028735.1 Planctomycetota bacterium
AGCTAGCCGACCTGCCAGCGGATGAGCCAACTAGTAGACCAGCCAGCCGGCAAACCAACCAGCAGACCAGCCAACCAGCACTGAGTAGACCAGTCAATGCGACCAGTAATCCGGCTACCCAGGTGACCAGCAAGCCAGCAGACCAGCCCTCCTGCCAGGCAGCTGATCAGCCAGCTAGCCAACCGATCAGCAGATCAGCCAGCTAGCTGGCCAGCAACCGGAAGAACCAGCAGGTGGACGAGCCAGCCTGCCTTTGAGCCAACCAGCGGACCACCCATCCTGGGAACCAGCCAGGAAACCAACCAGCCAGACGATCAGCCAGCCAGCAGACCAGTCAACCAGTGGACCAGCGAAAACGACCAGTAAGCCGATAACCCTGCAGATTAGCCGGCCAGCAGACCAGCCAGGCAGCAAACCAGCCAGCCAGCAGACTAGTCAACCAGCTGACCAGCAAATACGACCACTAATCCGACTACCCAGCAGACTAGCTAGCCAATTAGCAGATCAGCCAGCCAGCGCACCAGCCAGCCAGCGCACCAGCCAGCCAGCACGCAAGCCAGCAAGCAGAACAGCCAGCTAGCGCACCAGCCAGCCAGCCGACCAGCCAGCCAGTGGACCAGCTAGCCAGCCGTCCAGCCGTCCAGTTGATCAGCTAGCCAACAGACCAGCCAGCCAGCCGACAAGCCAGCAGACCAGCCAGCAATTGGACAAACCAATACGACCAGCCAGTCAACAAGCCAGCGGACCAGCCAGTCAGCAGACCGGCGCACAAGCCGATAAGCTAACTGACCATCCGGTCAACCAACAATGGCATCAGCCAGTCAGTAAACTAGCCAGCCAGCAGACCAGCCAGCAGATCAGCCAGCCAACTAGCCCGTCAATCAGCGGATCAGCCAGCGAATAAGCAAACCAGCCGACCGGCCAGCGGGTCAAAAATCCAACCAAACTTTCAGCTAACGTCGCGGACTCGCTCGCTAGAGAGTGCTCCAGAAAACCGTTGGGACGCTGATCATCAAAGTAGCTCCTTCCGAGCGAATCGTGGACGCGTGAGCGTGCTCACGCAGGAAACTTGCCAATTACCAAGGGGACTTCCCAGGGACAAGAAGATACCTCGGCATCTCAGCGACGCAACCTGCAGGTTATTTTTTGTTGATTCTGGGGCTCGGTCTTCGGGGGCTCGGTCGCCTCGGTCTCGGTCGGTGAGGCCTCCAGGATCGTACGGTACTTCTCGCGCAGCTTCGCGACATCCGCGGTCGCGCCACGAGCCTCGAGGATCTCGACCAACGCGACGACGGCGTCGCGCACCGGCGCCGGCCCGCCGATCAGCTGCCTGTAAATGCGTTCGGCGTCGACAACGTAACCACCGCGACGGAACGCAGCGGCGAGGCGCAACGCAATCTCAGGCACAGGGCGCAGCGTGAGGGCGCGTCGATAGGTCTGAATCGCCTCGCGATGGGCCGCGACCGAATCGTACTGGGCCGCCAGCGCCAACAGCTCCTCTGGCTGTGGTGGGCGGGACCGAAACTGCTCTTGCAGCGCGCTGATCCGCTTCTTCGCCGCCATCAGCTGGCGGTGGCGCTGCCGGGCAGCCGCACTCTCGTCGGCGCGCCCAGCGCGTGCCAGCACCAGCGACAGGTTGTAGGCGGCCCCGTGATGCAGCGGCCGCTGCGCGAACACCTCACGAAACGCGCTCGCCGCTTCGTCGAAGCGTCCGGCACGTTGGGCACTGAGTCCCAGCTGGTAGCGAGCGCGGTGTTCCTTGGCGTTGCACTGAATTGACTCACGAAACAGCGCCATCGCCTCTTCTTCGCGCCCTTGTTCGACGCGCAGCAATCCCAAGCCGAGTGCTCCCTTCGACCGCAGCTGCGGCTCGGACTCGCGCCGCATCGCCGCGAACGCTGCCTCGGTGCGGGTATGGTCCCCCAACTTCAGGCAAGCCCTGCCATAGTTGAAGATCCCTCCCCGCAGGTGTTGCGCCCTCGCCAACCCTCTCTCGAAGTCGCGAACGGCCGCCTCCCAATTGCCCAGAGCGAAGTAGGCTTCCCCGCACAAGAGTGCCAGTCCCGGGTCCTCGGGATGCTTGGCGAGCAGCGGCAGCAAGACCTCATCGAGAGCTTTGCGCGGCTGCTGCCCGCCGATCAAATCGCGCGCCTGCGTGCGACTGGCGCGCAATGGATCAGCCGTAGGGGCGCCTTGTCGTGCCGCAGCGAGCGGCATCGTCAGCAGCGAAAGAACAGCCAGCAGCGAAAGAACAGCCAGCGACGAGAGCCCAATCGGCCACTTCATCGCGCCCCCCCTTCCGCAGAGGCAGCAGGCGTGCGCAGCAGAGTCTCGATCCGACTGTTGTCGGCAAAGATCTGCCAAGACGCGACACGTTCCATGGGCGCGTCTCCGACGACGACTGCCGCCCACGCCGCAGGGACGACCCAACGGTCCTTCGCATCGACACGTCCGTTCCGCGCCAGCGTTCCCGCAGCTTGCCCAAGTACGACGACGAGCTGCCCCTTCTCGAGGATCTCTGAGACGGTGATCTGGTAGTCGGGCATCATCTCGAAGTACGCCCGCCACGCCTCCCGCATCGAATCGGCGCCCTGCACCCGCGCACCCGCCGAGTCAATGAACTGGTGGTCCGGCGTCATCATGGCAGCCAGACCATCCACGTCGTGGGCGTTGATGCTCGCTAGGAACCGCTCTACAGTCTCGACCGAGGTCACGGGGTACTTGCTCCGTCGTCTCTCTTGGTAGGATTCATACAGCTCAGTGTCTCGCAGACTTGATTCCGTGCCAGCTCGCATCCGGCACTCCCGCTGCGAATCTATCTTAGTCGAAGGCTCGACCTTGTCGTGAGGTTTTCGAAAATCGAGGGCTCGCCGTGCAAACGCCAACCGCAATGAACAACCCACCCGCCGACAACCCACCTGTCGACAACCAAGGAGTCAGTGATGGCGCAGCCGAGTCTGGCGCAGGGGCGGTGGACTCTTCCCCTCCTCAGACAACGGAGGCCTCAGGTGCCACCACCCCTGCAGATACGGACGTTCTGGACGCTGCCGACGAGGCACTCGCCGATAGCTTGAACACGCTCGACGACCTCATCGCTCCGTGGATCGAGTGGCTGCCGGAATGGGCGCGCAACGAATACACCGGTGCCGCCGCAATCGTAATCGTATCGATCGTCGCCGCCGGCCTCGTGCGTTGGGTCGCCAATGCAATCATTGGTAGCTGGTTCAAGCGCACACAGAACCCGCATGACGATCAGCTCCTCGACATCTTCCGACGGCCCCTCTTTCTAACGGTGATCCTGGCCGGCTTGGCGCTGGCCACGAAGCTTCTCGACCTGGGCCCACTGCCCGAGAAGATCACACTGGCGGTGCTCAAGACCTTTGCTGTCTTCATCTGGATCATCTTCGCGATCCGTTTCAGCAAGTTCATCTTGACGATCCTGAGTAAGTACCACGACCGCTTCCAGCTGGTCCAAGAACGCACGGTGCCGCTGTTTGAGAACATCGCCGCGCTCGCGTTCTTTGGCATCGGCGCGTACTTCCTGTTCCTTGCTTGGGACATCGACGTGACTGCCTGGTTGGCCTCAGCGGGAATCATCGGCTTGGCGGTCAGCTTTGCGGCCAAGGATACGCTGTCCAACCTGTTCGCTGGCGTCTTCATCTTGGCGGACGCCCCGTATGCAATCGGTGACTTCATCGTGCTGGACTCTGGGGAGCGAGGCTGCGTCACGCAGATCGGACTTCGGAGCACGCGACTACTGACCCGCGATGACGTCGAAGTCACGATCCCGAACTCCGTCATGGGGTCATCCAAAATCGTCAACGAGACTGCCGGTCCACACCCGAAGTTTCGAATACGCGTCAAAGTAGGAGTCGCCTACGGGAGTGACATCGAACGCGTGAAGGACGTCCTTCTCGACGTCGGCATGAAGCACCCCGACGCGTGTCAATCGCCGGAACCACGCGTGCGCTTTCGCGGCTTCGGGGATTCCAGTCTCGACCTCGAGCTGTTGTGTTGGATCGAAGAACCGGTCTTGCGCGGTCGAAGCATCGATGCGTTGAACACCGAAGTCTACAAGCGCTTCACGAGCGAAGGGATCGAGATCCCGTTCCCGCAGCGAGATGTGCACTTGAAAGGCACGACCGAGAACGCATCCCCGTCGTCGAGTTAGGCTAGACCGGCCACACTTTGCGGTTCGGGTCTTTCCGCCGCACTTCACCCGTCGCCTCGCGAATACTGATCGTGATGATCAGGAGCGTGAAGAGGAAGGCGTAGAAGATCGCTCCGCCTGCGATGACGACGCCGGGGCCAACAAGCCCCTCGATGCCAAACGCATCCCAGGTACTGACCTCCGGATCTCGGTGCACGAGGACCTTCATGATCCAAGCCGCTAGCAGGATCAGAAAGATCCAGATGTAGTTGCGGTGGAGACGCCGACCGACGGCCTCCCAGTAGGAGATTTTGTAGGCTGGGGTCAGAAGGTCGTTGCACAGCACTTCGCGCCAGTTCCCCTCGATGAGGCGCTGCTTGTGATAGATCGCTGGCACCAGGAAGTGTACTTCCAGCATCCGTGTCCGTGTGCGCCAGAGATCGAAGAACCGATAGCGGCGCCCTTCGATGTTGAGGAGCAGGAAGACCAACAGAGATCCGAAGGGGA
Organism: Planctomycetota bacterium; assembly: GCA_039028735.1. Lineage (GTDB taxonomy): Bacteria > Planctomycetota > UBA8108 > UBA1146 > JAJFFE01 > JBCCHQ01. The sequence continues at coordinate 4,658 of JBCCHQ010000141.1, forward strand.
GCACGAGGTGGGTCGTGGTTGGGTTGCCGAACGCGACCGAGATCAGGGCCGTGGTCGTGATCACGGCCCAGTTGGTCGTCATGTCCATCTTCTGGCGCCAGACGTTGGCCCGCGCCATCTCGCCACGATAGAAGTGGCTGAGCGCAGTGAGGTTCTCAGCGGGGAAGCGGTAGGTCAGCGCGTTCATCGCCGCCGCGTCGCTGGCCCCACTCAGATTCTCGTCCACCATCCCCCACCTTGCCCGATCCACGTTGCAGCGCGTCGTGATCTTCGGACACGCTCAAGCAGAACGCAAGGGGAACGCCTACTCGAGCACTAGGCCGTGAACTCGACTTCGGCAACGAAACGGTCGAACTCGGCTTCGAGCATGGCGCTCATTTCGGAGATGTCTGCGACGACACCTTGGCGTGCATCGGATTCCATCTGAGCAGCGAGCAGGCGAATGCGCTCGGCACAGATGTTTGCAGCGGCGCCTTTGATAGCATGGGCCGCCGAGCTGACCCGATCCAACTCTCCAGAGGCGACACTCTCGCGCAGCTCAGCAACGCGGTCACGTGTGCAGTCTTCAAAGAGCTCCAAGATCTCCTCGAGCAGATCGCGCTCTCCTTCGACCATGTCGAGGGCAGCGGCTTCGTCCATCACAGGACGGCCATCGAGTTCCGGAATCATGACGAATCTTTCGTGCTGTCGCAGATCGGGGAGCGGAAGAGGACCAGCACGACGTGCCAGCAGGTAAGTATGCGAGGCGGTTCCGGATCCGGCAAAGTGCCCCACCTGTGGAGGCGCGCTAACCCTGCAGTGCGATAGCTGTTGAGACGATGCTGCCGCAGGATTGCGAAGCCCCTCCACTCTTCTCGGAGCGTCGCTATCCCCAGGGCGATCCGTTACATTCCCGGACCTTGATCCGCGGGCTTGTCCGCGTGCGCGAGTCCCGGCCAATCGGCAACACCGCGGCTCCGAACGAGAGCAGCTGCGGCTCACGGCAGAGCGGTCCCTTGCACACTGCGACGAACAGCAAATGGAAGAGCAACCGGATGCAGCGCAGTTCCAGCCTGGCCTTGGCCCTCATCGCCTTGATCGCGACAAGCTGCAGCAAACCAGAGCGCGATCCTTTACGCGTATTCGCCGCGGCCAGCACCGGCCCGGCGCTGCGCGAGCTCTGCGCGCAGTTCGAAAAGCAGCATTCGATGCAGATCGAGCTTTCACTGGCTTCATCTGCCGTGCTGGCTCAGCAGATCGAACAAGGTGCGCAAGCGGACGTGTTCGTGAGTGCGAGCGGCGACTGGATCACTTACCTCGACGTACGCGGCTGCACGATCCCCGAGAGCCGCGCACCATTGCTGGAGAATCAACTCGTCATCGTCGTGTCGGATACGAACCCGGTGACGATCCGCGTCGCCCCGGAGTTCGAGATCGAGACCGTCGCCAGCCGCATCGCTGTCGCTGTCGAGAGTTCGCCGTTGGGTACCTACACGCGCGAGGCCCTAGCTCGACTGGGCTGGTGGGCGCGGTTGGCAGAACAACGCGTGGGTGTCCCTCACGCACGTGCGGTCGTTGCGTCTGTCGCGCGCGGCGATGTCGAGCTCGGCATCGCATACGCGTCCGATGCACGGACGACTCGCGGCGTCCGGATCGCAGCAGTGATCCCGCAGGCATGGCACAACCCGATCGAGTACCCCGTCGTCGCCCTGCTTTCGTCTGGACCCAACGCGCAAACCGCGGCACCCAAACACAATCACGCGCAGGAGTTCATCCATCACCTACGATCGACGACCGCAGCGCAGGTTTTTGCGGCAGCCGGCTTCACCCCCGTGACGCCGGCGGACGCAACGCCGCCTGCGCCCCGCTGGGCCGAGTCAGCCGAAGGGGAAGCCGTGGTCTTGTCGTTGTGGGTCAGCGCAGTCGGCGTCCTGATCGCGCTGCCGTTTGGCTTGGGCTTTGGCTGGTTGCTCGCGCGACGCGATTTCTTTGGCAAGGCGCTGGTCGAAGGCATCCTGACACTGCCCCTGGTGCTCCCCCCGGTCGCCACGGGCTACCTGCTACTCCTCCTGTTGGGGCCCGGGGGTTGGCTCGGCGGTTGGCTGGACTCACTGGGGCTGCCGATCGCATTCCACTGGCGCGGCGCCGCCATCGCCGCTGCTGTCATGGGTTTCCCGCTGCTGCTGCGCGCGATTCGTCTAGGGATCGAGGCCGTGGACCCAGACTTGGAGGACACGGCCCGCACCCTCGGCGCCAGCCGACTCGACGTCTTTCGAACAGTCACGCTACCGTTGGCGTGGCCTGGACTGTTGGCGGGCATGACGCTGGCGTTCGCCCGCGCTCTGGGTGAGTTCGGCGCGACCATCACTCTCGCGGGCAACATCGAAGGCGGCACGCAGACGCTCCCACTCGCTCTCCACACCTTCACACAACAGCCGGGTGGGGAACCGCCAGCGATGCGCCTTCTAGTGATCTCAATAGTCCTGGCGATCGCCGCGATCGTAGTCAGCGAGCAGCTGGCTCGTCGCCATCGGAGGCGCCTCAATGATTGAGCACCAACCAGGCGATGCGATTGTGCAGACGCAGTTGTCACTGCAGCGCGGCTCCTTGCAGCTGGACGTCGATCTCGCCCTGACGGCAGCTGCAACCGGGATCTTTGGCCCATCAGGCGCCGGGAAAAGTACGCTGCTGGCGTTGATCGCCGGTTTGACCGCACCGACGCGTGGATCGCTCCAGGTCCGCGGCGAAACCCTGGTCGACACGGCCCGCAACGTAGCGGTGCCGGCCCACCGTCGCGGAATCGCCGTAGTGTTCCAAGAGCCCCGGCTATTTCCGCATCTGAATGTGGCCCAAAACCTGGCGTACGGTAGCACCCGACGCGGCACGCGGACGACACCGATCGACATGCCGCAGCTGATCGAACTCCTGGAGCTGGGACCGCTACTGACTCGATCGCCACGCAACCTTTCCGGCGGAGAGAAGCAACGAGTGAACCTGGCTCGGGCGATCGCAAGCGCCCCGAGACTCTTGCTGCTCGATGAGCCGTTGACGGCCGTCGATCAGGCACTTCGCAGCCAGGTGCTACCGTTTCTGCGGAAGACCTGGGAAGAGTGGAACATCCCGCTGCTCTACGTCAGTCACTCGTTCGCGGAGATCGAAGAAGTTTGCACCGACGTCGTGGTCCTCGACCAAGGCCGTGTCGTCAGCTCCGGAGAAGTGGCCACCGCACTGACGGATCCCGAGGTGCTCCGGGTCGCAGGTGCATTGGGGCTGGACAACTTCTTGCGCGTCACGTTGGGTCCGGCCGCCGACCCAGACGGCGGGAACCGCACAGCCACCGTCGCCGGCCAGCCGCTGCTCTTGGCTCCCAGCGATCGCGCGACCGGCGCCGAAACATGGATCCGCGTCCGCCCCCAGGACGTGATCCTCGCGACCGCGGTGCCGGCTGGAATCAGCACACAGAATCGTCTCCACGGCGAAGTGCAGCGTGTCGACCGCCTGGGTGCCCGTGTCCTCGTGACGACCGACGTTGGACAACCGCTACGGGCGGAGATCACCCCCGAGGCGGCCGCAGAGCTGGCGCTCCGTCCTGGCGTTGCGGTGCACTGCCTCATCAAGACCGTCGCGCTGCAGGAAAAAGGGGATTGACGCCGTCGAGGCGGCGGCTACGATCCTCGCCATGACGAATCGAAACAAGCGCAGACTCAAGAAGGCCAACCACGGCGGCCGGGGGGCGAGCAGCGTCCACCGAGCTCGACGCCGTGCGGCTGAGCACCAGCGCTCCAAATCCAAAAAGTAAAAGTACTTAGCAGAACCAGCTAAGTCCTCCCCGCTGCTCTACGCCGCCTGTGGTCGCGCTCTGTCCACAGTCACCGCCTCCCGTTTCTCCCCCTGCGAGCCCCCAACGACGCCACCTCCCGCTCCGCCCGATAGGGGCCAGATCGGGCCGCGGATGGCATTCTTTCAATAGAGAGCCTATCCCCCAAGAAACAGCGCGCGGCAATGCCAGCGGAGTCCGACCCATGAACACAGCAACGACGACCATCGACATTACACAAGCGTTTCGCGGTGCCCTTCAGGCCACGATCGGCCCTGTCACCGCGAGCTTGTCCGAGCTACTCAACGTGCCCGTGACCATGGACAGTGACGCGGGGAGCCCGCGCGTCCTCAGCGACGTCTTTGCCGAGGCCGATGGTGGCATGGTGTGTTGCCGGTCGATGTTCACCCGCACCGACGCCGGCATCGGCGGCATCCTGCTCGGTCGCGACACCGCCGTCGTCGCCAGCTGCTCGGCAATGATGGCAGAGCCCGAGGAGCTGTTGGCAAGCTACGAGTTCGATGGCCTCGTCGAAGAAGCGATGGTCGAGATCTGGAACAACTATCTCGAAGTTTGGAATCGCGAGTGCGACCCGGACTACCGCATGTCGCCGAAGCTCGAGGAGCGTTCGGTCGAAGACTACGACAGCGGCAGCCCCTTTCCGGAGGCGGCCGGCGCGTATCACTACGTGTTCGAGATGCCGCTGCAGGTCGGAGAGCACGCGAGTACCATCGTCTTGTTGCTCCCACTGCGGGCCATTCAGGGGCGCGACCTGCTGCCATTCCAGACTCCGGATCGTTTCGTCGCGAAGGTCAGCTGCGCCAGCAAAGGGGCCGGAAGCGCGGCGGGCACGGTGTCGGCCTCCCCAGCGCAGAACGCGAAGCCGACCGGCAACCCGGTCGTGTTCTTCGACTACACCGGAGAGATCCTCAAGTTCCTGCAGCGGCAAGCGACCAATAGCAGCGTGCAGTGCGTCGTCACCGAGTCACTCGATGACAGTTGCCTCCCTGGCGACGGCGACTATCCGGCGGGTACCGTGATCGTCGGCATCGATCCAGAACAGCTCAAAGAGTTCCGTGGCTGCTCGTGCGTCGAGATTCGCCCCACGCAGTAGCACCATCAGTCGTCGAAGTGCCCCGGAAAGCGTGCTGCGCCCGCCTCCTCGCGCAGTAGCAAAGGCACTTCCAACTCCAGCCGCTCGAGCGGTGCGCACCGCCCTTGCGTACAGGCACCTGCAGACACGCACACTACCAGCGCGCGGGCCTCGCCTGCAGCGGCGGAGATCTCCACAGCCCCGACAATCCGCACAGCGGCGCCTGCACGCGTCGTCGTCGACCTCACGAGCGCGCACCCAGCCCCCTGCACGGCTACTGTAACGTCGCGCTCTTCGTCCAACGCCCACCCAGCGACAGCCGTCAGCTGCACAGCGAAACGTACTGGCGAATCCGGAGCCACAACCAACCGCTCTACGATCAATTCCGCGTGAACGCCGCCTTGCGTGACGCTGCTATCGGCCGACGTCAACGGTGCCAGACTTGTCTCGCCGGCAAGGTAGCGGTCGAGCGCGACGAGCAGCGTCGCAGTTCCTTGCGGCGACTCGCTCATGTTGCCGCGAAAACGCCGCAACACACCCGCTGCCGCGTCTCGATAGTGCTCTTCGCCGGTCGCTTCGCTCAACGCCAAAAGCACCTGCGCCGCGACGCCATTACCGCTGGGGATCGCCTTGTCGTACGGATCTTGGACCCGCGTCAGCAAGACTTCGTGGGAGCTACTTGTGAAGAAGAAGCCGCCGCTGTCATCGCGGAACTCCGACAGCAACGTTGCGCATTGGTTCTTTGCCGCTGCGAGATAGTCGGCTTCACCGGTAGCTGCGTGCAGCCGCAGTAGTCCGTACGCGAGGAAAGCGTGATCGTCGAGGTAGGCGCGCAGGTGCGCTTGGCCGCCACGATAGCTCGCCAACAGTCCAACGTCTGTTGCCATCTTCTCCTGCACGAATGCCGCACTCCGCCGCGCCGCGTCTACGTAGCGTGGTTCGTTCAAGTGCGCACCCACGTCGGCAAAAGCCCCGATCATGAGTCCGTTCCAGGCGCACAGAACTTTGTCGTCGAGGTGCGGCGCGATTCGGGTGCGCCGCTGCGCCAGAAGACGGGTCGGTATAGCTGCGGAGATCTCACCGCCACTGCCATGGCCGTTCGCGCGGTACAGCACGTTGCGTCCGTTGCGCACCCCCGTCGCCTCGTCGCGGAAGTTGCCTTCCTCAGTACAACCGTAGTGCGCGATGGCTCGCGCCGCATCGTCGGCACCGAGCGTGTGTCTCAACTCATCACAGGTCCAGACGTAGAACAGGCCCTCTTCCCCGTCACTGTCTGCATCGAGCGCTGAATAGAAACCGCCTGCAGCGTCGCACATGTCTGCCAGCACCCAATCGCAGATGCCGCGCGCCGTCGCCGCGTAGCGTGCCTCCCCCGTGACGCGATGGGCCTCGCAGTAAATCGTCGCAAGCTGTGCGTTGTCGTAGAGCATCTTCTCGAAGTGTGGCAAGAACCAGCGGCTGTCGGTCGAGTAGCGATGAAAGCCACCACCAACCTGGTCGTGTATGCCGCCCTCGGCCATCGCATCTAGGGTCTTCGTCACGACCTTCAGCAGCGATCCGTTGCTGTCACGCCCTGTGGCGACACGACGCAGCAACAACTGGAGTGAACCGTGCGGCGGAAACTTCGGTGCCCCACCGAAGCCACCGTGGTCACGATCGAACTGACGTTCGAGGCGCGCCACGGCATCGTCGACCAACGACGCATCGATGTGCGTGGAGGTGCCGCGACGCCCGTGCGCTTGTCGGATTCGATCCGCCAGGTCGTCAGCTGTCTTTTCGACATCGTCGCGCCGGTCGCGCCACACCTGCGCCAACTGCGTGAGCAGCGTCTTGAACCCCGTACGGCCACCACGATCTTCCGGTGGGAAGTAGGTGCCGGCATACCACGGCCGACCGTCCGGCGTCAGCCACACCGAGTTCGGCCAGCCGCCTTGGCCGGTCAGCACTTGGGTTGCCAACATGTAGATGTCGTCGAGGTCCGGGCGCTCTTCGCGATCCACCTTGATCGGCACGAAGTCGGCATCGAGCAGACGCGCCACTTCGTCGTCTTCGAAAGACTCGTGCTCCATCACATGGCACCAATGACACGTCGAGTACCCAACCGACAAGAAAATGGGGCGGTCGAGCTCCTTGGCCCGCTGCAGCGCTTCATCCCCCCAAGGGAACCAACCCACTGGATTGTCGCGGTGTTGCTGCAGATAGGGGCTCAGCTCGTCTCCGAGTCGGTTCATTCGAGTCTTTCCATCCTAGCGTTCTGTGTGCCGGCAAGGGTGTTTGTGAAAGGGCTACTCCTCCCTACCGTAGCCGGGATCCGCCCTGGCGGCTACCGCCCGACCGGAGCGAGCCGAATCAGCGACCCAGCTCGGGTTGTACGGACGATCCTTGTGACGACACGCTCAAACTGGTATCAGCAGGCGCCATGGAACTACTCTGGGGACTATTGCCACTAGCACTGGGGCCGTTGTTGTTTGGCCTCAGTCGACGCCTACCGTCTGCCGTGCTGATGCTCGACGGTTTCACGTTCGTCGCAATCGGCGGCCTCGTGCTGGCGGAAGTCCTGCCGCAGGCCTTCGGTCTGGCCGGCTGGATCGCGCTGCCTTTGGCGTTACTGGGCTTTGCCGGTCCGACGCTGATGGAGCGAGGGCGCAATCGCCTCGGCAAACAAGCGCACACGCTCGCACTGTGCCTAGCGTTGGTCGGCCTCTGGGCCCACGGCTTCGTGGACGGCATGGCGCTGGCTCCGGGCGTGGCCTCCGGCCAAGGTGGCAGCGCGTTGGTGCTAGCCGTGATCTTGCACCGGCTGCCGGTAGCACTGACGATCTGGTGGCTGCTGCAACCGCGGGGCACTTGGGTCGCAGTCTCGGTCCTGACCGGGCTGGGCATTGCGACCGTCGCCGGCTACTTCCTGGCTGAGTCCGTGGTAGCTGACTACCTCGCTCCCGGCTCCGCCGATCCCAACGCAACGATTGTGCAGTTCTGGGTCGGGGCATTCGAAGCGCTCGTCGGTGGCTCGCTGCTCCACGTCGTCGCCCACTCTTCGGCACCACTGGGAGTCAAGGAGACATCCGGCTTACGCTGGGCATCGACGTTCGGTGTCGTCATCGCCATTTTCGTCCTGGTCGCCGTCGGTCACGGCCACGACCATGGTGCCCACGGTCACCACCACGGCCATGGTCACGGTCACAGTCACGGACATGACCACACAGGACATGACCACACAGGACATGACCACACAGGACATGACCACACAGGACACGATCACACAGAGATCGTGGCCCCTGCACCCGATACTCACGACCACGATACCCACAGCCACGACGGGCATGATCACAACGGGCACGACCATGCTGGACACGATCATGGTACGCAGCCACGGGTCGGAGCCGCCGAACCTCTCAGCTTCCGCGATCGTTTCTTGTCGTTGGTACTCGCCAGTGCACCCGCGCTGCTGCTGGGTTATCTCGCCGCCGGCCTAGTGCAGGCATTCTTGCCAAAGGGGTCGATCCGCTGGATGCATCGCGGCGGTCGCGGCACCCAGTCGCTGCGCGGCGTGCTGTTTGGACTACCGCTTCCTATCTGTTCTTGTGGCGTCATCCCGGTCTATCGCAGCCTGATCAAGAAGGGAGCACCGCTGACGGCCGCGTTGGCCCTGTTGGTGTCGGCCCCCGAACTCAGCCTCGACGCCGTCTTGTTGACCGTCCCATTGCTCGGTGGCGACTTCGCGTTGGTCCGCGTGTTCAGCGCCGCGCTGGTCGCGATGCTGGTCGGCTGGTGGGTCGGCCGCCTGGCAACGGGTGCGCCCCCCGCCGAAGACGAAGCGACCCCAGAGCAGCAACTGAGTGCCGCCACCCGACTGCGCCAGGGCTTGCAAGTTGGCCTCGGCGAGATAGTCGACCACACCGGCCCCTGGATCTTGTTCGGACTTCTGGTGGCCGCGGCCGCGCATCCGCTTCTCGAAGGGAACTGGCTTGCGTCGGTTCCGGAGTGGGCAGAGATTCCGTTGTTTGCACTCCTCGGAATGCCGGTCTACGTCTGCGCTTCCGGTGCCACCCCCCTCGCAGCAGTGCTAATCGCCAACGGCGCGTCACCCGGCGCCGCCCTGGCCTTCTTGATCACCGGACCCGCGACCAATGTCACGACGTTTGGGATCTTGCGCCAGCTCCACGACACTCGGATCGCGCTGCGTTTTGCGATCAGCGTCGCCGTTCTGGCGGTAGCGAGCGGCTTCGTCGTGAACCAGTTTCTCGACACCCCAACGACATCGGCCTTCCTGCATGCCCACGGTGGCAACTGGCTAGAATGGGCGGCACTGTCGGCGCTCACGCTGCTCTTCACGCTGTCTGTGCTCCGGCAGGGCCCGCGCAGCTTCGTGGGCGAGATCCTGCAGTTTTCGCCTGGGGACGACGAAGCGACGCCCCACCACTGCCACCACGCTTGACCCACCCCCCGGAGCCGCTACGATGCGGCGCGTTTGCCGGCGACTGACGTCGGCTCAACAAGCACAGAATGCACGCTGAGACCACAGCTAGGAGGCACCCATGCCGTACGACCCCGTGCTCGTTCAACCGATGCGAGAAGAGCTAACCCGAATTGGTGTCGAAGATCTGACGACGCCGGAAGCAGTCGACTCGTTTCTCGACGCCGGAAGCGAGACCCGCTTCTTGGTCGTGAACAGCGTCTGCGGCTGCGCCGCTGGCGGCGCTCGTCCAGCCGTTTCGATCGCGCTTCAGAACGACAACACCCCGACCCGCTCCGGTACCGTGTTCGCCGGTCAGGACCTCGAAGCCGTCGCCAAGGCGCGCAGCGCTTTCGCCGACATACCGCCGAGCAGTCCCTGCTTTGCACTCTTCAAGGACGGCAAAGTCGTGCACTTCGTGCCGCGCCACATGATCGAAGGTCGCGATGCGCAGTCGATCGCGTTCGATCTCGTGCAGGCCTTCGACGCGCACTGCAAGGGCTAAGACTATGGGCACCTTCCACCAAGACCAAGGGGAGCTGCACGGCATCACCGTGGTCGTCGACACGCCTGGGACTCGGGTCTACGTCGGCCGCTGTGACACCGAAACACCTGACGGGATTGTGCTGCTCGATGCTGACATGCACGAAGACGGCACAGACGGCAAGAGCAAGGCTGCTTACCTGGAACAGGCAGCCAACTACGGGGTCTGGAAGAAGTACGATCGTATCGTTGTCCCCCGCGACGAGATCGCGTCCGTGCAGCGACTCGGTGGAATGTAGACCTCACCGACGATGAGCCCCACTCGCGACGAACGTCCCACGACCGACGAACAGATCGCCAGGTTCTTTACTGCGCCGTGCTATGCCGTCGTCGGTGCAAGTAACGACATGGCCAAGTACGGCGCCAAGATCTTTGCCGCGTATCTGCAACGCGGCCTCACTGCGTTCCCGATCAACCCGTCGCAAACTGAAGTTCAAGGTGCGCCAGCGTTCGCGCGCCTCGCTGACCTGCCGCAGCCGTGCGCGTCGGTGTCGGTCATCACGCCTCCGCAGGTCACGGAACAGGTCGTCGCAGATGCAGTTGCGGCTGGTGTCGAGAACGTCTGGCTGCAGCCCGGTGCCGAAAGTTCCACCGCCGTAGCGTACGCGCAGGAAAAGGGCTTGAACGTCATTCACGGCGGGCCGTGCATCCTCGTGTCATTCGCGACCCTCTGAGCCTCGCAGCCGTACGCTGCGGAAAGGACCCAGTGACCGCACCGAAGCCGCTCCTGAACGAGCGTTTGCGTCCGTTCGGGACAACGATCTTCAGCGAGATGTCGCGCCTCGCCGGCGAACACAGTGCAATCAATCTATCGCAGGGGTTTCCAGACTTTGATGGTCCCCCTGAGATCATTGACGCCGCGATCGACGCGATGCGCGGTGGTGACAATCAGTACTCGCGGTCGCTCGGCCATCCGCGTCTCGTGCAAGCGGTAGCTGAGATGCTCGCCCGTCGCTACGACCTGCTGATCGACCCGATGACGGAAGTCGGGGTCACCTGCGGTGCCACTGAGGGAATCGCAGCGGCTCTGCTTGGCATGCTCAATCCTGGTGACGAAGTCATCGTCTTCGAACCATTCTACGATAGCTACCTCGGGTGCCTTGCCATGGCAGGTGCGACCCCCAAGATCTACACCTTGCGCTTTCCGGACTTCGCTGTCGACGCCGATCGCTTAGCGGCACTCTTCACCGATCGCACGCGGCTGTTGATCTTGAACACACCGCACAACCCGACCGGCAAGGTCTTCTCACGATCCGAACTAGAGCTGATTGCACAGCTTTGCGACAAACATAACGTGACTGTGCTCTCAGACGAAGTGTACGAGTTCCTCACGTTCGACGACGCCGAACACATCCCATTTGCGTCACTCCCTGGGATGCGCGACCGGACGCTTACGCTATCGAGCAATAGCAAGACGTTTAGCTACACAGGCTGGAAGATCGGCTGGTGCTATGGCCCAGCCGCGCTGGTCGCAGCCAGCCAAGCCGCCCACCAGTTCTTGACGTTCTGCGCAGCGACCCCGCTGCAAGTGGCCGTCGCTGCGGGATTGGAAGTCTTCGCGGCCAGTGGTGACTACTTGGACACGTTCCGGAGCGAATACCAAGAACGACGAGATTTGGTAGTTGCGGCCCTCACAGCCGCGGGGTTCGACGTCGCAACGCCGCAAGGCACCTACTTCGTCCTGGCTGCCTTCGACAAACTCTGGGATGGCGACGACCGCAGCTTTGCGTACCATCTCACCAAGACTGTCGGCGTGACCCCAGTACCGCCCAGCGTCTTCTACCGCAACGAGGTCGCAGACGGGGCCCGCCTGCTCCGCTTCGCCTTCTGCAAGCAGCTGCCAACTTTGCAGTCGGCCGCGACGAAGCTAGCGGCGCTCGCGCCGTAGCGTCGCGCCCTGCAAGAGTCGAGCAGGCACGTTAGAGGATGCGTTCCCCCATCGCCGAAGCGATCAGACTGACGGCCACTTCAGCGGTCCGGTTTCTCTCGTCGAGGATCGGATTCACTTCGACGAGGCCGAACGAACCCAGCTCGCAACGAGAAGCGGTCATCTCCAGCGCGAGGTGAGCTTCGCGATACGTCAGACCACCGATCTTGCGCGTACCTGTACCTGGGGCAATCTGCGGATCCATCACATCGATGTCGAAGTCGACATGCACGAAGTCCGTATCCTTCGACACCGTGGCGATCGCTTCCTCCATCACGGTGGCCATCCCCTTCTTGTCGATATCGGCCATGGTATACGCGTGAATCCCGCGATCTCGGATCAGTTTCTTCTCGCCATCGTCGAGGTCCCGGAGGCCGATCTGCACGATGTTTCGCGCCTGCAGCTTGGGCCCTTCAAAACCGATGTTGCACAGCTCCGGCGGCCCTTGTCCCAACAGCGTTGCCAGCGGCATACCATGAATGTTGCCTGTGGGGCTGGTTGCAGGCGTGTTCAAGTCAGCATGAGCATCGAACCAGAGCAACCCGATCCTGGGCTCCTCGCCACCCTTGGCGTCACGAACATGGCGCGCAATTCCCGACAAGGTTCCCATGGCAATCGAGTGGTCGCCACCAATGACCAACGGGAAGCCACCCTCACCAAGAGCGCTCGCGACTTCGTCACAAAGCTGCTCACAAACGCCAGACACAAGCGAGCTTCCTGGTCGCCCGACGTGATGACGGAGGCGACGACGCCGGCCATGACGTTGTTCATGGAGCCGCCGGAGTCGATGATGCCGGTGTCCTTCATCCTCTCCCTGAGGTGGGGCGCGGTCTCGATCCAACCCACCCGGTAGCCGGG
>JBCCHQ010000142.1:0-17190 GCA_039028735.1 Planctomycetota bacterium
CGCCATGGGTCTCTCCGTTTCGGGACTCGCAGGTCCCTGGTTCAGATTGCGGGTCGCTAGTACCCGGAGAAGAGCTCTTCGAGCCGCACTCGCAGCGCCCGCGATACCTTGAACAGCGTCGAGAGGGAAGGGGAACTTCTTGCGAGTTCGATCTGCGAGATCAGGCTGACCGACAAACCCGTGCGGTGCGCCAGCTGCTTCAGCGTCAGGTTGCGGTCCTGGCGGATCCGACGCAAGCGTTCGCCGACGGTCTCGAGGAGCCGCGTCTCGAGCGATTGCGCGTACCCCTTCTCGCGGATCGCTCGCTGCACGCACTCATCCAACTCGGCACCCAGCCCGCTGAGATAGTCGAACGCATGCCCGCGCACCGCCTCGGCGGCCTCTCCGGCGTGAGGGCGCGGCGTCAGTACGATGGCAGGGACGTCGGCGTTGGCGCGATGAAAACGTTCCAGGAGTGGCTGTAGCGCCGGCGAGCCGCGCTTGCCGAGAAGCAGAAACACCAGTTGCGCCTTCCCCGACGCGACCGATTCGTGGGCCCGCTTCGTGTCGCGGATCGTCCGCGGCGCCAGCCCCAAGTCGCTCAGGAAGCCTGAGAGCGCTTGCTCCTTGCGGCTCGAGCGGGCCAAGTCCACGACCAGCGCGTTGATTCTCGGGGCTCTCATGGAACTTCTCCGTCGGCGTCCGCGTCTTGCCAACACCTCACCGATCAGGCGCCGACAGCGATCACGAGTACGAATTGCGGTGAGATTGTAGCGTCTACCCGCTTTCAGGGGGCGGTTTCGGAGCCGCGGATGGCCTGAAACGGGGCCCTGGGTGGTGGCGTGTGGCCGCAACTCCAGTCGTAGCAGGGCGTCGACCTGGGGCCCCAGTTGCGGTTAGAATCCGCGGCTTGCCACGGCGCGTTGGGACCTGAATTTGCGCAGCGCGCGAAGGCCCACCAGGCCACCACCGGCTGACGACGACACGAAACACCATCCAGCAGATGGAAAGTGCACCGATGACCCGAGAGTTGCCGCAACTGCGGAACGTCTGGCTTTGGATCCTGGCAATCGGATTCCTGGTCGCGGGTGCCGCCCCGGCGAGCGCCCAGTTCGAAGAAGATCCGGTCGCCGTCACCGTGCGCTGGAACCCAGAGCAAGTGGGCGGGGGCGATGAGGTCACCCTCGAGATCCAGATCAAGTGTGAGCCGGGTTGGCACATCTACGGCACTCGCAAGGTGTCCGAAGTGATGTACCCAAGCGTGTTGAAGATTGAACCCAACGACATGCTGACGCCGATCGGTGAGCCCGTCTGGCCCACCCCGATCGATCACCCAGGTGATGAGTGGAGTCGCTACACCTACCACGAAGGTGTCATCACCGTGAAGCAACGCTACACGGTGTTCTATGGCGCCAACACTCCGATCTCGATCCGTGGCTCGCTCGACTACATGTCGTGCACGATGGAACGTTGCCTGCCGCAGGCGCAGAAGAAGTTCACGGCGACGCTCGTGCCGGGCAACAAGATTCCGGTCGATCTCGAAAAGGCAGCCGACGTTTCGTTCGATTCGAAGGTGCCGTTCACGGGACGGGGCGCAGTCGGGGTTGAACCGGGTGCCACGTTCGAGCTGCAGTTCAACTTCGACATCGAGCCGGGTTGGCACATTTACGGTACCCACCAAGATCCAGAGTCTGGCAAGCCGACCTTGATCCAGCTGGCGGCCGGTAGTCCGTTCGAGGCTGCCGGGCGGGTCAAGGAACCGCGACCCAAGATCGTGAAGAAGTCTGGCTACACGTACCGCGAGCATCACGGCAAGATCGAGATGAAGCTGCCGTTGCGCGCTCCGAAGGACATTGTGACCGGGCGCCACGACGTCAAAGTCGAAGTGACGACGCAGGCGTGCGATCCCAGCATGTGCTTGCCAGAAGAGACTGTCGAGTTGACGCTGCCCGTGTGGGTCTCCGGCGGCAAGCCAGCCCCGGGGCTGCGCGAGGCGCCACCACCCAGCAACGGCTCGGGTGGCGGTAAGACACCGGTGAAGCGGTTTGTGACTTTCGCCGGTGAGTTCTCTCAGGGGACGGCGCGCGCTGGTGATGTGGTCAGCGTGAAACTCGAGGGGAAAGTCGATGACGGCTACCAGATCCCCGTTATTCAGGACCCGGCCAAGGCCGCAGCCGAGCAGGGTTTCCTCGGAATCATCTGGCTGGCGATCGGAGCGGCGCTGGTTGCGCTGTTGACGCCGTGTGTCTACCCGATGATCCCGATCACCGTCAGCATGTTTGCCAAACGCGCCGAAGATGAGCACACGAACGTCCCGGCACTGGCGGTGATCTTCTGTCTGGGAATCATCGTCACGTTCACTGGGATTGGCGTTACTGTCGCCCTCGCCATGGGGGAAGACGGGGCGAACTTCCTGGCAACCCATTGGCTCGTGAACCTGTGTATCGGGCTGTTGTTTCTGTGGTTTGCCGGCAGCCTGTTTGGCTACTACACGATCCAGCTCCCGTCCTGGCTGACGCAGCGTGCCACGAGCGCGGGCTCCGGTGGCGGCATCGCGAGCGTGCTGTTGATGGGGCTTGTCTTCAGCATCACGACTTTCACGTGCGTCGGTCCAATTGTGAGTACGTTGTTCCTGTTGGCAGCTCAAGGAGGGTTGTGGCTGGCTGTGACCGGCATGGTCGCTTTCAGTTCCACGTTTGCGCTACCGTTCTTCTTCCTCGCGCTGTTTCCGAAAGCGCTGTCGGGATTGCCGCGTTCTGGCGGCTGGCTCAACAGCGTCAAGGTGTTGCTGGCGTTCGTCGAAGTTGCTGCAGCGTTCAAGTTCTTCTGCGTCGTACCGCTGTACTTCGGCCCGAACCTCATCTATCGCGAGGCCGTGCTGTTCATCTGGGGGCTGATCTTCGTCACGACGATTTTCTATCTGATCGGCAAGGTCAAGTTTCCTGGTGATCCGCCCGTGCAGAAGATCACGCTGGGACGCTGGGTGGTCATCGGTGCGATGGCGTGGATCTCTGGCTACTGCTTCTACGGCGCATCGGGCTTCTATCTAAACCCCAGCCTCGAGGCACAACTCAGTGAACCGCACCCGCACTTCGCCAAGATCCTGAAGGAACGTGTCGATCTCGACTACGTCATCCTCGCGCAGCCGGATCACCCGCTGGACTTCGAAGACACGATGGCCAAGTTGGAGGGGAGCGGGAAACCGATCTTCATCAACTTCACGGGGCACACATGAGCCAATTGTCGGGAGATGGAGCGTGGCATCATGCTCCAGCCCGACGTCGTAGAGTTGCTACGACAATTCGAACGACTCGAGATCTTCACCGACAACAAGCTCGAGGGTGAGTACAAGAAGGTTCAAAAGGAGATCACCGGCTACAACGCGCAGCCGACGTTCATCATTCTCGACAGCAAGCACCAGCGTGAAGTTGCGCGCTCTTCGTTCACCAACAGCGCAGAGGCGTTCAAGGACTTCTTGCGCAAGGGGCTGACCGATCAACCGGTCTTCCAGAGCCGTCTGAAGTTCTCGAAGCTCGTGCCGTTGGATGGTCAGATGAGCCACCCGATCGAGATCGACGAAGCCGGGACTTTGACGGCGAGCGCTGGCACGAAGACGATGTACCTCGGCGAAGAAGCAATGGCCTACACCGGAGCGTTCGAAGCCGCTCAAGACATCCAACTGCCTGGAGAACTCGAGCCCGGCAAGTACGCACTCGATGCGACGCTCGAAACCAGTGTCTACGTCGGTGAAGAGTGGCACGCGGCCTACAAGCTGCGCACTCGTATGCCGATCACGATCGAATAGCGGAGTCGGGCGTGGAGTCGACATCCACGGTAGAGGGCGCGTCGATTCTGTGGGTCACGGCCTCGTCCGCGCTGATCGACGCGTTCGTGTTGGACGCACTGATCGCGTTCCTCGCTCGCCGGAGCGCCGTCGGCAGTGCTCAATTTGGACTGCCGAAGCTACTCGTGGCCTTGTGTGGCTGGGGGTTGGTGTTCTTCGTGAAGGCGCCCTTATGGGCTGGCCTCTTCGAGGTTAGCCGCTTCGGCGTCATGCGACTGCTGTACGTGGATCTCACCATCGTCATTCCGGTAACTGCCGTCGCGGTCTTGATCTGGCACTGGCGCGGAAGTGGTGCACCCCGCTGTAGCCGAGCAGTCCTGGTCGCGGCTGCGCTGGGTTCTTTGGGTGCCCCCGCTGGCTACTACGCCACCTACGTCGAGCCGTATCGTTTGCAGGTCGACCGCGCGCATGTCGATCTGCCGCCGTCGCGCAACGGCTCCAAGCCGGTGACCATCGGTGTGCTGGCAGATCTGCAAACCGATGGTGTCACCGACTACGAACATCGCGCTGTCTCCACACTGCTCGCCCTCGAGCCCGATATCATCTTGCTGCCGGGTGATCTTTTCCAGGGGTCGATTCCGGCTCTCGAGAAGGAACTGCCAGCGCTGCGAGGGTTGCTGTCGCGGCTGCAAGCACCTGGCGGTGTCTACTTCGTGCAAGGCAACGTCGACTGGACGTCACACTTGAACGCAGTCGTCGGTGGTACCGGCGTGCAGCTGCTCGTGGACGAAACGCGCGACATCGAGATCAACGGGCGGACGATCACCCTCGCCGGCCTCGGACTGCATTTACACAAGAGCTCGCGCGGCAAAGAGGTGCTCAGCGAGCTGGAGGCGCGACCCGGTGCCGATGACATTCGCATCGCGTTCGGTCACTTTCCAGACTGGGTCTTGCACCTACAGAAGGAGAGCCGGATCGATCTATTCGTCGCCGGACATACCCACGGAGGACAGGTGTTCGTGCCGCTGTTCGGTCCGCCGATTACGCTGACGCGGGTGCCGCGGGACGTGGCTGCTGGCGGCCTTCACGATATGGACGGACGCCGTATCTACGTCAGTCGCGGTGTGGGGATGGAGCGCGGTCAGGCGCCGCGGCTGCGCGTGTTCTGCCCACCTTGTGTGTCGCTGTTGACCATCGAGTAGCGATCGCACGAGCGACGATTCTCGCTTGTGGTACGATGATCCCATCATGTTGCTACACGAAATGAAGCTCAAAGGTCTCACAGCGCTGCTGTGGCTCGGTCTCGCGGCGCTCCCTCTCTGCGCACAAGATGTGACCGAGATCATGGACTTCGAAGGCTCCGGAGGGGGCTTGATCCTCGAGTCGCCGATGGCGTTGGCGGTTGGATCCAATGGGGAAGTGTTCGTCGCCGGATACGCCAGCAACAACGTGCACCGCATCGCGGCAACCGGGGCAACCACCGTCGTGCTAGGTGCGGTCGGAGATGGCGTGGGTAACACGATGGTGGGGCCTCGTGGCCTGGCGCTGACTGCGAGCGGCGATCTGCTCGTAGTGGCTGAGTTTTCCGACAACGGCTTCGCCGTGACGCCAACAGGCGTCTTGCACGTCTGGATCGACGGCACTGGCGATGGTGCAGGCAACGTCCTCGACGCGCCGACGGCCGTCGTCGTCGACGCGGTTGGCAATCGATTCGTCGCCGGCAGCGGTTCGGACAATGTGTTTCGCGTGTCGGCCTCGGGGCAGGTCAGCGAGATCGTCGATGCGACGGGCGCTGGGGGGAGTGCGGTCCTCGACCGGCCACTGGCGTTGGCTCTCGATGCTGCCGGGGTCCTGTACGTCGCCGGTGGTGGTTCACACAACGTGCTCAGAGTCGACACGGCAGGGACGATCACAGAGATCGTAGATGCGACAGGTGCTGGTGCTACTGGGCCACTGCTCGAGCCCAGTGCGCTCGCGGTCGCCAGCGGTGCGGTGTTCGTTGCCGGCGCGCTCAGTGACAACGTCCTGCGGTGGGACGGGGCTGGCGTGCAAAGTTGGATCGCATCGAGTCCGACCAACGTGCTGACGATGCCGCGTGCCCTCGCTGCGCGCGACGGAGATCTGTTCGTGGCGGGGAGTCAGTCGCACACGATGCTGCGGCGCGCTGTCGATGGCAGCGTGGCGACGCTGCTCGCACCCGGAATGGGCGTAGAGACGCCGACCGCGATCCTGGCCGAGCCCACAGGTACGGTGCTCGTCGCAGCCTTTGCGACGGCGAATGTCGTCCGCGTGGGTACCGGTCGCCCGTTCTTGCGCGGTGACGCGACTGGAGACGGAGCCGTCGACATTGCCGACCCCGTGCGACTGCTGTTGTTCAGCTTCCTCGGGACCGAGCTGCCTTGCCGCGACGCAGCAGACTGGGATGACGATGGAATCATTGGCATCGCAGATGCCACCGCTGCACTGCAGTGGCTGTTTGGACCGACTGCGTTGCCGGCGCCACTACTTTGTGCCAGCGATAGCACCGACGACTCTCTGAACTGTACCAGCGCACCGCCATGTCCCTGATCCGATCGTGGTAGCGGTAGCTGCGGCCGCCATTGTCCGCTATCCTCGCGGCTGAGCGTCGTTGGAGCGAGGCAAGTCTGGGCCGGCAGGAGCAGCGCGGTGCGAAAGATGCTGGGCTTCGTGATATTCGTGGCTGCTGTCTGCGCCACTGGGTTGGCGGGGACGGTCGCTGGACAGCCCGCCAACGATGATTGCATTGCTCCCGTCGTCGTCGTGCTCGGCGCGTCCCAACCGTTCGACACGACCAGCGCGACTCCCGACGGGCAGGGACTCAGCTGCCAGATACACCGTGACCTCTGGTTCCGCATGCAGGCCCCGAGCAGCGGCGTCCTGATCACCACGATCGTCAACAACGCGGGGAACCCGTCCGATCTCACCCATGCGATCTACGCGCGCGCCGCGCCAGGCGGCTGTCCGACGGATGCGGACTTGCGCAGCTGCCTCGAGCTACCGGGAGGGAACTCTTCTGGCGTTTCGGTCATCGCCGGTGAGTTCATCTTCGTGCGCCTCGGCAGCTGGCACTCAGGCGCAGCCCCGGTTGGCGAGTTGACGCTGACACTGCAAGCGGCACCGGCGCATGACAGTTGTCAGGCACCTTTGCCGATCGCCGTACCCGGCAGTGCCCCGTTCGACACTCTGGCAGCGACGCCATCAACGGTGGACCTCGACTGCGCCCGCTTCGAAAGCGCCGCGACGGGGGATCCGTTCGACGACCTTTGGTATGTCGTCACGACCGCGGCCGAAGGCGCCCTCCATGTGGTAGCCGATTCGACGCAGGCGGCGCTAGCGGTATATGTCGAGCCGCAGCCGGGCGCGTGCCCGGTGGCCGCAGACCTCTTGCAGTGCGCCGCCCTGAACGAGGCATACGTGCACGCCCACCCGGGGGCCAGCTACCTGATCCGCGTGGGCAAGTCTTGGTCGGGCACGCTGCAAGGAAACGTCAGCGTCTCGTTGCAACCGCTGCTCGCAAATGATGAGTGTGATGCCGCAGTCGTCGTACCCGTGCCGAGTGTGACGACGTTCGATGCCGCGACGGCGTTCGCTTCCAACAACGCCTCCTGCGACGTACCGCAGGATCTTTGGTACGAAGTCGTAGCGCCAAGTAGCGGTTTGCTGACGGTCCAGATTGGTGGGCCGGGGAACCCTAGCAGCCACGCCGTCTATGAGCTGGCAGCAGGGCCGGGCACCTGCCCTCTGGATCCACCTCTGTCGTGCGTCAGCGGACAACACCCGTGGGACTCTGTGACACCCGTGTTAGGGGGGAGCAGCTACGCGATTCGAGTCGGTCGCTGGCCGTTTGCGCAGTTTCCTCCGGCTCCCGGTACCGAGCTGTCAATCGCGCTCGAGCAGGGACCGAGCAACGACGACTGCGCTGCTGCGCAGTGGATCGCTGCGGTCCCAGCCGTGTTGCCGTTCGACAACCTCACCGCCAGTGACGACGTCAACGGTCTGACGTGTGCGTTTCCGAAGCGCGATCTTTGGTATCGCTTTACCGCTCCCCAGACAGGATCGCTGGAAGTCGTGGTTGCCGGTGCGACCCTCGGGCAAACCGCGA
The DNA here is from genome assembly GCA_039028735.1 of Planctomycetota bacterium. GTDB lineage: Bacteria > Planctomycetota > UBA8108 > UBA1146 > JAJFFE01 > JBCCHQ01. The sequence goes on from JBCCHQ010000142.1 coordinate 7,887, forward strand.
CGTTCGCAGCCGCGCACGCACTCTATGTCGATCCAGGTTTTGGTTTGCCGTGTCCAGACGACGCCGACCTGGTGTTGTGCACGGACTTTCCGGATCGTTCGGTCGTTGGGGTCCAGGCGGGCACCGACTATTGGCTGCGCATCGGCAGTGACCTCTCCGGCGTACGCTTGTTGGGTGAGATTGCGTTGGAGTATGTCACGGGGGCGCCAGACAGCGTGGCTTGCGATGCGACACAACCCGGAGTGGTCGTCGGGTCGTACGCGATTCCACAGGGTAATGACTATGACCTTGGCGTCGAAGTGTTGATCGACGATGTGGTCATCACGACGATCGCGCAGACGCAGTTGACCTACACGCATACTCTTGGAGTTGGCTTTGCCGGTGTCGTCGAGATTGGGTTTCGTGGCCAGAACAGCGTCTTGGGCGGTAGTGACGTCGCGGCGTGTGAAGCGGCCGTAGGAGGGCCGCCGAACAATCTTTGCGCCACCGCGGCTGCCGTTGGGATCGGGACTCATCCCTTCGACAATACGATCACAACGTTGGATCCGACCGTGCCGCCTCCGACGTGTGGGAACCAGGCGGGGCGCGACCTTTGGTTTTTGTTCACGGCCCCCGAACACGCTACGTTCACGGCAGAGACGTGCGCTTCGGCTGCAGGGCCGGGTAGCAATCCGGGTGTGTTCATCGAGGTCTGGGACGCGAGCACCGGCTGCCCCAGCGCCGGGACGACAAGTCTAGTTTGCAGTGACAGCGGCTGTGAGAACGGTTCGCGCGCAGTTTGGGCCGGTGCGCTTGGTGTACCCTACTTGGTCCGTGTCGGCGGCACCGACGGCGCGACCGGAAGCGGCGTGCTGACCCTGGACTACTACTGTGCGGAGATCATCGACGTCGTTTGTGACTACGACTGCTTCCAGCAAGAGGCGGTGTTGTCATGGTCTGCGGACCAGACGCACCAAGGCTACACGCTAATTTCGGATCTCGACGGAGTCTTGGGGACCACCAACACGCCGTTCTACGCGACGCAGCAGCTGTCAGCGGGGGTGCACGCAATCACGATCGAGGCGGCCTGCGGGAACGGTGCGACGTCTGCAGCTTCTTGTACGCTGTCGGTGATCGACGTTGCCGCGTTTCCCGATGACCTCGTCGTGGCCCTGGAGGGAACGGGGGCTACCGACAGTGTCGCGACGCTGCTTCCGCTGCTTGTGGCGGAGGGGCGGGAGGTGACGCTGCTCGGTCGGGACTTCGCAGACCACCTGTGCTTGGACGGGCTCCTGCAAAACGTCCAAGCGGTGTGGGTGCTCGCGGGTACGTTCCCGAACGCTTATCCGTTGGCGCTCGAAGAGCGCAATCGACTGGTGGACTTCGCGCACGCGGGGGTCGCGATCTATCTCGAAGGTGCAGACTTGTGGGGATTCGATCATGTGGCCAGCAATCTCGACGCTCTCGATGGGATCGACCAGGCGGTCGTAGACGATGGCGACGATCTGACTGTCCTGGCTTTCGGTGTCGACACTGGCGTGAGCGGCGGCAACTTCGAACACCACGGCCAACTCAGTTACAGTCAAGACAACTTGGTTGGTGACGACCGGACCGACCGCTTGCACGTTGGCAGCGGTGACATAGGCATCACTTCTGGCGCCGCGCTGATCAGTCCCGGCGGAGGTGTGCCAGACTTTCCTGTTGTGGTCCTAGCGCACGACGACATCGCCGCAACGCGCATGTTGTCGTCCTCGTGGGAGCTGGGTGGTATTGGTGACGCGCTGACGCGAGTTCGTATCGTGCATGACTACTTGCGCGCACTTGGTATCTTGGAACTCGTCGATTTCGTCCGGGGAGACGCGGATACGAGCGGCGGCGCCGTCAACATCGCCGACGCGATCTTGGTGTTGAACTACCTGTTTCCTCAAGGTGCGCCGGTGCCGTTGGGCTGTGCTGATGCTGCGGACGCCGACGCAAGCGGCTCCGTGAACGTTGCTGATGTGGTCGTGATCTTGCAATCATTGTTTGGCTTTGCGCCGACGCCATTGCCGTTCCCAAACAGCAGTGACGGTTGCGGCGCGGCTGACATCATCGGTTGCGGGTCTTACCCCGCTTGCCCGTAGGGCGTTGCCCCTACTTCGACTTCAGGAGGTCTCCCGTGAGGACACGACATCGCCGCCGTTCGACGGTTGCTGCGTTGCTACTCGCCTGTTTGTTGGTCGTACAAGTCGGATGTGTCGGCCCGAACAAGCTCAAGCGAAGCCTCGACCGCGCTTTGAAGAAGGGCTATGTCGAGCACCCCTTGCGCGCGCAGCTATTGTTCCCAGTGAATCTCGTCTTCAACCACGTGGCCGCACTCACAGACTTGCTGATCTTGAATCCGCTGTACTGGTGGCCGGATGTCTTCCGCGGCCGCGGCACGTCGTTTGAAGAGGCGGTTGGTGAACCCGAGCAGGCCGACGCGATCAGTCCTTCGCCAGAGCAATCCCCGCAGTCGTGAGTAGTGATGTCAGTGCCTTGCTGCCGTCTTGACCGATAATGATGCTGGCAGTGCGTTGGCCGTTCTCGACGATCACTAGTGACAGGCACTCGAAGCAGATGACGACTTCGACGGTCGAGTCACCTTTACTGGCGCGAAGTCCATGGCGTGGATTGAAGCAGGCTGCCACTACGCCGGTGTTCCCAGAGATGCTCTCGTAGACGGCGTTGACCGCTTCCGTGCGGTCACCGGCCGTGAGCTCCGTCTTGCCGAGGACCTCGTACTCATGCATGAGTTCGCCGCGCTGTCGTTTCGGGTCGAAGCTGACGGGGGTGGGGTCGAGGGCGGCCAAGTGCATTGAGTCAGGAGACTCGAGCGTCGCACGCTGCGTGGCCGTTAGCTGGTCCCGGACCAATTGTGAGATCGTGACGGCTGGATCATGAGGAGAGGGATGCGTGCCATTACAGGCAGTGGTGGCGAGCAGCGGGGACAGCAGCAAGGTAAGCAAGACGCAGTGTGTGGGGCGTGGCATGGAGGTCCTTTCGCGGGAGCTTTTCGGTAGCTCGAGTTGGTACCGTGTCCGACGGGCATCAAACTGTCTGTGAGCTCCTCGACCGAGACATGAGCGAGAGGTTCCGGCGAAACGAAAACGAGCACGCTCCAATGCTGGAGCGTGCTCGTAGTCGATTTGTCTTCGACGAGCAGGTGCTAACGCCGTAGCCCCGCGTCTCTGAGCGTCTTCTTCAGGTCCTTCGCGCAGCGCTTGGCTTCCTGCCCCAGCTTCTCCACACGCTTGAACTCGTTGGCGACCTCCTGCAGCAAGTCCAACGCATCAAACAGCTTGGCGTCCTTCTGCAAAGCGACGGCGCGATCGAACATCTCCTGGCCGATCGTGGCTACTTCGTCGCGGTCGGCCTCCAACGCGCTGATCACATCGCCGAGCAGGAACTCGCGCTTGCCCAGCATGCGGTCAATGTTGCGGAGCGCCTTGCCGTAGTCCCCGGCGTCGATGTCGGAGCGAATGTCGCTGCGCGCGGCCATGTAGCGGTCGCGTAGCTTGAGGCGCTTCTTGTTCAAACCACTGCCGCTCTTCAAGATCTTTAAATAGTCGAGCGGGTTGATGCATTTTTGCTGCTTGTGAATCAGTCCACCTTCTGCATCGAGGATCAGCATTGCGGGCTTTTTGGCATTCAATGCAAAGCGCTTTGTCAGCGGTGTCTTGCCGGCGTTCGTGAACAGGAAGCAGTCGAACTGTTTGGCCAGGGCGACGACGCGTGCCGAGCGCAGCACTGCGCGTTCGAAGTTCGCTGCGCAGCAGTCGTCTTTGTGGCGCTCGGAAACGACGAGCACGAGTATCGGGCGAGTGTTGCCCTCTTCCCGCTTCAGAATGCGGTCGAGGGAGTCGTTGGTTGTCCACGGTAGGCGATCGTTCTCACCGGGCACGTACGGGTCTTGCCCAGCTGTGCCGCCGCCACCTCCGCCGCTGGGAGTACCACCTCCGCTGCGACCGCCGCCAGGTCCGCCGATCGTACCGCCATTGCCTGATGAGTCTCCTCCGCCGGAGGAGCCACCACCACCTCATTGGCCATACAGGGGCTGACTTACCGGAATGATTACGCAGGCGATCAGAGCCATAGCGAGAAGCGTACGCATCTTGAACCCTTTCGTTCTGGACTGAGGGTGTTGCCCCCCCAACATACATGCCACGAGCAGCCGGAGGGTTTCGAATTCCTCGGTTTTCTGCTCAAACTAGCTCCAAGCGGCAGCTGAGCGTCGGTATGAGGCTTTCGGCGCGGGCCGTGGCTGGTTCGGGAACCGCGATGACGGGCACGACGTTGCCACGAGAGGAGGCGAGATGGCGATGAAGAGAAGTACCGTGGTCGTGCTAGCGCTACCTGTGGCCGTCGGGTTGACGTTGGGCGCGTGGATCTACTGGCCGCAAGCCGGGCTACCTGATCGGTACGACGAAGCGACCGTGAAGGTTCAAGGATTGCACTGAAGCATGTGGTGACCCGTTAGGGTCGGTGCTGTCCTGGACGGGCAGCCAGGAGTGCACGAAGTGCGAGTGAATGTTGCGGCGGGGGAAGTGCACGTGAAGTACGACGACGCGAGGATGCCGGTCACGGGGATCGTCGATCGCCTCACCGCTGCGGGCTATCCACCGCATCCACCGCGAGAGGGTGGCGAGTGAACGCGATGAAGCGAGTCGCTGTGCTGGGGAATGGGGGTGGTGGCAAGTCGACGCTAGCGCAGGCGGTCGCGGCAGCAACGGGACTCCCTTGGCACGAAGTCGATCCGATCCAGTATGCCCCGGGGTGGGTCGTTGTGCCTGAGGATGAGGTGCGGGCCAAGATCAACGCCATCATCGACGGCGACCAGTGGATCATCGATGGATTCGGGCCGTGGGACACGATCGAGGCGCGCTGTGCACGCGCCGACACCTTGATCTTCATCGATCATCCAATCTGGGTGCACTTCTGGTGGGCGGCCGAGAGGCAGATCGCGGCGGCGCTCGGAGAGGAGCGTCTTGGGGGCCCAGACGGTTGTCCGCTGACTACGAAAACCCGAGACATGTTTGCGACACTGTGGCGCGTCCATGAAGAGCTGCGCCCACGACTGGTGGAACTGGTCGATCAGCACCGGGGGCAGCGGCACGTGCACCACATCCAGTCGCCAGAGGAGCTGGATCAGTTCCTGGCTGGCGTCGCGCCTCGCTAGGAGGTCTTGTCGCTCGCGGCGCGGTACAACCGACGCACCAGAGCAATCTGCCCTGCATGCCAGATGTCGTGGCGCAACGTCGTCGCAAGAAAACTCGCGAGCGAGCCACTGCCGGGGACTTCACGATCCAGGTCTTCGTCAGATAGCGCGGCGATGGCCTGCCGTTGGGCGTCGTGGATCGTCTGCAGTCGCGCGTGCTCCTCCTCGAAGCTCGGCGCTGCAAGCAGCGCGTCTGGTTCGGGCTGCGCGGCGATCTGGGCGGTGTAGACGCGCTTGCAAATGGCGATGTGGTGGAGGTGCCACCAGATGCTGCCAGCCTGTGGTGGCGAGGGCTCCGAGTCCGCGGCGTCGGCATAGCACGGCGCCGCCCAACCGGCTTCGTCGTGCGATACGCCGCGCAGGATCGACGCGAGGGATTCCCAGTCGTGGTCCCAGAGCTCATCGAGTTGCAATAGGAATGCGTCGACACGGGGGGCTGCCATGGGGAGCCTACTTTCCACTTCCTTGTGGCTGATCTACCTTGGTGGCGGCGCGCCAGCGCTGCTTCAGAAGGCGGAGAAACTCGTCGTCGCCACCCGCTTCGCCACTGACCCAGAGCGTGAACTCACCGCCGCCCTTGCGCTCAATCGTGATCATTGCATTTTCGAGTAGCCCTTCGGACATGTCACCGTAGATTCCGATGATCTCGTCGAACATAGCTGCTTCGACACAAAACTCGTCTTCGTCAGTCCAGTAGCTGACCGCGCGCTTATCGGTGAAGTAGTTACCGTCTTCTTCGTAGGAGAAGACCGCGTCTGAGTAGTAGTAGACGATGTGCTCGTCTGGGTCGAGAAGACCATGAGTTGCGAGGAAAGGGCGGAGTCGGGCTTCGACTCGCGAGCCGGGCACGGCTTTCGAGTCCGGGAAAACGCCAAGGGTCATCAGGATCCCATAGACGGCCAGGATCAGGATCGGCAGGGTGACCAGCAGCCCGCAGCCGACCGCCGCTGCGATCGCGAGGCGGTTGCGACGGGGACGGGCGTCCTCGTAGCTCTCGGGCAATTCGGGAAGCTCATCTTGAACGTCGGTCACTGTGTTCTCTTCCAACGCTTCAAGATCTTGGTTGCTGTGCGATAGTGACCGCTGGTGTTTGCACTGACATAGGAGACCAGCGGATTCTTCTTCGTCCAAGCGAAGTGGCCCGGCTCGAACAGCTTCTTTGGCGCGATCCCTTTGACGAGTGCGAGTACCTCGTCGTAAGAATCGTCGAACTCGGCGCGCGCTCGTCGCCAACTCTTACTCTTTGTACGGCGCTGCAGCTCTCGGTTCAATGCTGGGGTTTCGTTCCATTTGAAGCCCGGCGCTGGCAGCTCCACCGCTGCACCGTTGCGACCGTGGGTGTACCAACCGATCAGCATCTGCTCCCACTCGGTAAGGTGAATGAACAGGTCTTTGATCGACCAGTCGTCGCCCCAAACACCAGACTCGGCGTAGCGACGTTGCGGCACCGTCGCCGCGAGTTCGAGGAATGTCGCGTGCTCGGTCTCGATGCTCGCGATGAGTTCTCGTTTCGTCGCGTACTTCATCGTGGTCTCCGCAGAGGCAAGATCGCAGTTTTGCGATCGAGCGTTGCTTGTTTATCGTGCCCGGGGACGCGGCAGCACGAACACCCGGCGTGCGAGGTCGCAAGCGAGATCCTGCTTGGAGTAGTGGTGGTCGGTCAACACCGAACTGCACAGAAGGTCGGGATTCACGGAGCGAAACTCAGCCCAGCTCGCCGTTGCTTTGGTTGCCATTCGCTCATGAATCAGTGCAATGAAGGCCCATGTGATCGTCTCGTGGTAGATCTCCGGGGCACCCTTGGCCGCCGCGTAACGGCGCAATTTGTTCGGGAACGTCGCCAATACCTCGGTGATCGGGGCTGCCTGCAGGTAGAGGTAGCCCAGGCGCACGTGTTCTTCGTGGGACAGTGACGGGTGCGTCTGGTCTTCGAACGCCGCGATCAATTCGGCGTCGCAGGCCGATCGTATCGGCATCGACTACTTCTCTCCGCGCGGGACACCTGGCTCCACGAGACGGTGACTGTCAGCCGCGGTCAGGTCGAGGCCGTAGATCCCTTTGAGGTTGTTGATCGTTGTCAGGCTCTTCTTCGAGAAGGCGCATTTCCCTTCGAAGGCGTGTAGGCAGATCCCTTCCAGCAGGTCGCCGAGCGTAATGTCGTGATACTCGGCAAGTCCTTTCAGGACTTTGAGTAGCCGTTTCTCGAGCCGGACTCCAGTCTGAGATCTCTCGACAACGGGGTGGCGTGGCGCCTCCGATCGCTGTTTCGCCGCCGCTCTGGCGGTCGGCTTGCGTTTGGCATTCATGTTACCAAGTTACCAAGGTAACAGCCTCTGTCAAGGCCGTGATTGCGACGCGCGGGTTTACGTGGGTCCGTTCTGCGGTACTCTATGAGTGGCGATCGAGTCCGAGGGCCAGGGTCATTTCATGAGGTGGAAGAAGGTATGTGATGCGAGCACTCGCTTTGTTGCTGGCGATTGGTTTCGTACTGGTCAGCGATCCGTGCAGTTTCGGGCAGAATCCAATCGTCAACGGTGACTTTTCGGATCCCACGGGCGCGCCGTGGCAGTTCTTCGACCAGAGTACCGACGGCGCTGTCAGCTACGCGACTGGCGCAGCTGTGATAACCGGTGGGGATGACGGCAACAGCAACAACACGCTGACCTTCATCGACCAGACCTTTCAACTGGCACCCGGGATGGCCGTGGCCAGCTTCGATTGGTCGTATGCTACGACGGATGCGGCCGGATACGATTCGTGTCGTTGGGCGTTGATTGATTTGGATGCAAGTGCATCGGTGATCGGTGGGGCTCTCACGCTCGCGGACGCGGATGGGATGTCTGGCAGCGTATCGATGACGTTCACCGGTGGCGGGAACTATCGACTGCGGCTTCAGACTTGGTCCGACGACAACGTCGGCGGCCCTGGAGTGTCGACATTCGACAACGTTGTTATCTCAGGCACGTTGGCAGGGCAGCCCTACGTGCGGGGCGACGTGAACGACGATGGCGGCGTGAGTCTGCCCGACGCGATCGTGCTGCTGAACTTCCTGTTCCCGATGGGTGGGCCGACGCCGCTGATTTGCGATGATGCTGGAGATGCAAATGATGACGGCTCGATCAACCTGACCGACGCAGTCGCAGTATTGACGGCGCTGTTTGGCCAGCCGGCGGTGCCGTTGCCAGGTCCGTCGACCTGTGGGCCAGACGTGACCGACACCGATCCACTCGATTGCTCGAGCGCCTACACCAGCTGCTAGAAGCTCGGGAGTCCAAAGAAAAACGCCTCGCGTACCGACAACCGGTGCGCGAGGCGTTTGCGATGCGACTCTCGCCGCTATTCGCCCTGGAACATTACTCGATGCCCGCCGCGAGCTCTTTGGCCTGCTTGGCAAGCTCTAGGCCCGCGTAGTCTTTGGCGATCCGCTTCAGCCGGCTCTTCGCCTTCTTCGGATTGCTCTCGATGAAACCCTTGGCTTCCTCGAGCTTCGCCTCTGCTTGCTTCGTCAGCTGCGCTTTGTGCTCGAGCGCTTGCTGCGACTTCGGGTCTTTTCGGCCCAGCGCTTCGATCGCGGTGATCGACTTGATCGCCCTTTTGTACTTCTTCTTGGCCATGGCCTTCTCGAGCTTCGCCGACTCAGTCATGAGTGTGCGATAACCTTCGGAAAGCTGGATCTTCCCCATCTTCTGGACGGCGCCTTTGGAAGCGGCCATCAGGCCACCCGCGCTCGGGATCGTCATGTCACCCATGACTTCTGCCTTGGAGTTCATGAACTTCAGCGTTGGGAAGCCGCGCACGCCGAAGCGCTCCATGGCCTTCCCCTCGACATCGCCGTCGACGAGGACGGGGATGTAGTGGTTGTCTTGTAGCGTCTTGATCAGGTCCTTGTTGTTGAAGGCCGCACGGGCCAGTGTCTTGCAGGGACCTCACCACGTTGTCGTGAAGAACACCATCATCGGGCGCCCCGACCACTCCGCTTCGTCCGCTGCCTTGTCGAAGCCGAAAACCCAGTCAATGCTACCGGTGTGTGCTGCTGACCACTTCTTGGGCTTGCTGTCTTCGGCCACTGCCACAGAGCAGAGGAGAAGC
>JBCCHQ010000143.1:0-17076 GCA_039028735.1 Planctomycetota bacterium
GCTCGGCGATGTGGCGTACATTATTCCCGACGCGATGAACCCATCGTACAACCCGACGATCGAAACCGAGACGTGTGCGGTCTGCCACCAGTACAACAGTGATCCAGACAACGATGGGGATCACAACGAGCCCGGCAGCTTCCCCGGTCAGACCACCTACGATGAATGGCTGGCCTCGCCTTACGGTAATCCCACGGATCCGCTCTATCAGACGTGCGCGGACTGCCACATGCCGGCTGCGCCGACAAGCCTCGGCTGCATCATCGATCCGGTGACGCGTCCACCAGGACAGATTCGCAGCCACGATATTCGTGGGACGTCGGCGGACTTCCTCGACGTGGCGGCGACCGTCAGCGTGACCGCTCAGGCGGTTGGCAGTGAGCTGCAAGTTGCCGTCGATGTCACGAACGCGGCTGCAGGTCACGACCTACCCACCGGCATCAACATCCGGAACATGCTGCTGGTCGTTGAAGCTGAACGAGACAGTGACTCACTCGCTCTGGTGCACACCGGTGCTCAACAGCTCGGGATCGAAGCCGGCGTCGGTGCGCCCGCGTCAGGCTACTTCTCAGGGCTCCCCGGAAAAATCTACGGGCGATTCCTCGAGGACGCGATGGGCGCCGGGCCGGTGCCGTTCACAGATGCCGTCGCCGAGCGCTTCAACACTCGCATTGCGCCTTTGATGACCGATACGACGAGCTACACGTTTGCCGCACCGCCCGGTGGTGGTGACGTCACGGTGCGTGCCCGCCTGATTTATCGCCGTGCGTGGCGCTCGATGGTCGACGACAAGGGGTGGACGACGACCGGAACTGGCGGCGTCCTAGAAGACATCATCGCGCCGCACTTCGGCCACTTGATGGAGGACGAGACGGCGACCGCGACGTTTGCTATGGTCGGACAACAGTTCGTGCGCGGCGATTGCAATGCCGACGGCAGCTATGACATTGCAGACGCGGTACGCGCGTTGAACTTCTTGTTCCCGCCGATGCCACCCGCCACACCTCTCCCGTGCGAGGACAGCTGCGACTGTAATGACGACGGTGCGATCAATATCGCCGATGCGGTCTGCATGCTGAACGGCTTGTTCGGCACGGTGACCGTACCTCCAGCGGCGCCGCACCCAGGCTGTGGTCTGGATCCGACGTCCGGCGATGCATTGAGCTGCGGTTCGTTCCCGTGCCCGTAGCGCCGGCTGAGGCTTGACGACAAGCGGAGCGTGTTCCTGGCCGGGGCACGCTCCGTTTTTTGTGCCGGCTGACCGGCGCGTCCCAACGATTGTGAGGCGTCGGATTGAGTTCAGCGCGTGATCTGTTTGCGCCAAGTGGCAGTTTGTGGCATGAAGGAGAGGTACACCACGTACTGAAGAAGAGTCACTCCAGGAGGGCACCTTGGATTCAAAGTTAGTCACCGCGTTCAACCGCCACCTCGAACTCGAGTTCAACGCATTCTACAAGTACATGGCGATGTCCCATTGGCTCGACCAAAACGACTTGCCAGGTTTCGCACAATGGATGGCGAACCAGTCCACCGAGGAGCTCGAACACGCGACGAAGTTCATCGAGCACATGCTCGAGCGCGATGTACAACCGGTGCTGCCAGCAGTTGCTGCGCCGGGAACCGATTGGGGTTCTGTGCTCGACCTCGTCACTGCGGTCTACAACAGCGAGTGCGAAGTCACGCGCGCAATTGGCGACCTCTACGAACTGGCCGAGAAGGCCGGCGATCGACCCGCGCAGGTCTTGCTGCAGTGGTTCGTCAGCGAGCAGGTCGAAGAGGAGAACATGGCGAAATCGATGCTGGGCCGTTTGCGACTCGCCGACGGCAGTGGCGTCGGCCTATTGATGATCGATCAGGAGCTTTCGCAGGGGCGCATCGGTGGCGCCTTGCCTACAGAAACGGGCGGTCAACAGTAGCTCGCTCGTCAATTCGCTAGTCAGTGGAAGGGGTACTTATGTTGTCGTTCCTTCGCGTCAGTCTACTCGTCGTGGTCTTGTCCGGAGTGCTTCAGCCGAGGCTCCTGGACGCTCAAGATTTCCAGCGCTGTGACTGCAATGCCGATGGCGCGCACAACATTGCCGACGCAGTGCGCATGCTGAACTATCTTTTCAACAACAGCGCCGTTCCAGACTGTCTCGACAGCTGCGATTGCAACGACGACGGATCGATCGACATCTCCGACCCCGTCTTTCAGCTGTCGTTCCTGAAGCCGGTCGGGCCGCCAGTAACGCCGCCGTGGGGCTTCGGCAACTGTGATCCCGACGGGACGCTGGACGCGCTGGATTGCGCGCTGTATGCGCCCTGTCCGTAGAGGACCCACTCCTTAGGGGACAGCGTTTTCCATCGGTGACAGCGTTTCGATCGGGGACAGCGTTTTCTATCGGGGACAGGGGCCGGCAGGGGGAGTCACTTCTTCGTCGGCGGCGTGATCTGCAGTGTCAGGGCAAGCAGCGCTGTGTTGTAGACGCGTCCGCCAACCGGGGACCACTCCCCGACGTTGTCCCAGCTCCCCTTTTCGGCGCCGCCCTGGCGCTGATTACCGATGACGGCCTTGTGCAGTGCCTTTTGCCACTTCTTCCAGCCGATCCCGCTCTTGGCCGTCGCTAGTGTGCCGTAGTACCAATAGTAGTAGCAGATCTTCGATTCGTTGTACGACCACTTACCCTTGCGCTTTGTGATCTTTGGCTTCTTCGGGTTTGGCTTCTTTTGGCGAGGGGGCTTGAAGCGGCCCTCTTGGTGCAGGATCCACTCGGGCAGTTCGAAACCGACGAGTCGTAACTGTGACTTCACATGGCGGTTCGATTTGGTCTGACCCAGAGCGAGGCGCGCAGCAGCGTTGACGGCGCACATCGCGTACTGCCGCTTCGTGAACGGATACGGGTCTTTCCAAACGCGGTGCAGGACCGACCCCGGGTCCCCCGGGAACTGATAGCCCGACTTCTTGGTCTGTTTCGAAATCACCTCGTCGAACCATAGTAGCGCCGAAGACTTCGCCTTCTTCCATGCGGCTTCGTCCCATGCAATCAATTCCGCGTCAGCGCAGCGCTTGCCGGCCGCGAGGGCATGGCACATCCAGGCAGTGACAGAGGTATCTGACTTGCCGCCTTGGTAGCGGTACTTCCAACCCCGAATCTTCTTCGCGTCGCGCAGCTTCTGCGCGCGAAACACGTAGTCCAGCGCGAGTTCGATCGGCTTGGCCAGTCGTTCCTTGTCTTTCGTCAGCAGTAGTAGTTCACAAGCCGCGATCGTGGCGATTGCGTGGTCGTACGCGACGCTGTCGAGAACGCGCTTCTTGTCTGATTTTCCCGGAGGCCTTTTCGGCGTCTGATACGGAGCCAAGCCGAAGAAACCGTGGTGTTTGTCGTCCGCTGCTGTCACGGCCTGTTGGCCCAATAGCCAGGCCAGCGCTGACGACACGACAGGGCTGTGTTGGGTGTTGCTCTTGTGAGTGTGGCCGTCGGCGACGAAGGCCAACAGCGCCAGGCCGGTGACTCCAACGTCGTGGCCGAAGAAGCCGGTCTTCAGGTCGACGCCGGCGACGGTGTCCCTGTTGGCGTTCTGCTGCCAGCCTTTGTGTTCCTCACTACTCCAGGAACCGTCCGGCGATTGATGCCGGACCAACCAGTCCAGCGCGGATTTCACGGCCGCGTCGACTTTCGCAGCGTCCTTGGTGCCGGTCGCGGCAGCCGCGGAACTCGAGGCGAAGACAACGACTGTGAGAAGAATCAGGCGAACGCTGAGATGAATCACGACTTCCTCCGAGCAGCACAGGGTGCGAGTTACCTGTCGTTGATTCTACGCACACACGTCAGCGATGAGCAACCTCGGAGCCATACGTCGGCGATTGAATCCTGCTCGCGAGGCAGCGAACTACGGACAGCCCGAATCGGCGCAATCAACACCCATCAAACTACTGCAAGTTGGAAACGGGGCGGTGGGGGGCGACCCGCTGGCAAACAGGTACGAGAGCATGAAGGCGATATCGCCGACGTCGACGTTATTGTCGTCGTTTGCATCACATGCTTCGGCGCACTGTCCCAAGGGCCCGGTCGTCGGCATCGCCAAGTAGCCGGCGATCGTCCAGATCACGTCGGCAATGTTGACCGCCGTGTCACTGTTACAATCGCCGCGGATGAAGTCTGGATCACCGACTGCGATCAGATCGACCACGATATCTAGCGTAGTCAGTGACTCCAGCGGGTAGAGGATCCGATACGGGCACAGAATCAGCAGGCTGTTGCCCACGCCATCGCCGATGTCAGTGAACGTGAGTGCTGTCGTTGTACCGGTTGGGTTGCCAGCCAGCGACGAGGTGTCGACTGCGTACTCCACTGTGAATGCGGTGTCGCCGCTACCCCAGTCGATCGTCCGCACGCAGTACGGAAACGCTGCGTAGGGCGGGAACATCGTGTTCTGTACTTCGATAGACACGCCGGAGCCAGAGCCAGCGATGTTCATCTGCACGAAGTCGGGTCCGATTGTGCCGCCGAGGAGTGTGCAGTCGAGTACTGGGGCAGGGGTCGTCGGTGCTTGCTCAATGCCGCCAGGAGTGGCGCCGAGTGTGAGCCCGATCGGTGTCAGATAGCTGGCGTCGTGTGCGAGGCTCAGCGAGAAGCCGGCAGTGTCGGTGAGGTCGGTGTTGGCGGGCGTGTTGGCGATCGTCACGTCCACGGCGATCGTGCAGCCACTGAGGCAGCTGCCAGTCACGACATCGTACTGCACGCTGCCTCCTGTACCGCTGAGCGTCCACATTGGTACAGCAGGGCCATAGGACACGGTACCGCTCGTGCCCGACAGCCCTGCGCCGAGGGGCACAGAGGAGCCACCGCAACAAACGACGACGGATTCCACATTGGGGTTTCCGACGGCGGAGCAGACTGTGGTCGTCGACGTCATGCCGTCGGTGCCAGGATCAGCGACATAGAAGATGTCCAACACATGCAGCGTCGAGTTGCTGGGGAAGAAGAACATTCCATTCTGGTCGATCACGACGCCCATGCTTGCGCCATCCGTCGAGAACGGGATCGTCGTCGCTCGATTGTCGTATCCGACCGAGTACCAGAAGAGATTGAACGGCGTGAGCGCGAACACGTTCGGGGACAGCTGGGCCCCACAAACGTCGGCCACCGTCGCGTCGTGACAAGCACTCATCGCCCAGCCCGAAACCGTCACGTCGTTCTGGACCGTGAGCTCGACCCCTTGCGTGAAGAAGCCGCCTTCGGCGGCCGCTGCGTCAGTGATCGTGAAGTTGTACGACTGTGCAGGCAAGACCTTGGCGCAACTAAGAAGAATCAGAATCAGCAAGCTGCGGCCCATGCCGAACCTCCTTTGTGGGAATAGGTTACCGAGGCTCCCCAGGTACGAAATCGTCGCCTGTCGAGTTGCAGAGAGCCGAGGCCTTCTCCTACTCATGCGCAAAGCATGCGACGGGGCCGCAAAGAAAGGTCGTCGTTCGCTAGGAATGGCATGGCCGGGAGCGGCGCAATCCTAACATACTCGAATGGACGCGGGTTTGATCGCGGGACGGCTTAGCGTTGTTGAACAGCGTGACGGATCAGTTCGGCAAGGTCCTGCTCAAACTCAATTGTCGCGTTCAAGTCCTGCGTCGGAGGGCGGACCAGCCAATCGCTTGCTCGCGAGAGCTCTACCCCTAGCTCTGCCTCGTTTTCTAGCAGTACAGCAATGGCCGCTCTAGCGAGTTCGGCGAAACGCAGCCTGGTGTCCAGGGTGTCAAGGGTGCGATCCAGTAGTCGCTCAATCCGCAAGTCCTCTGCTGGCGAGACGAGGATTCGCTTCTCGATCGTGCGCTGAGGTCCTCTTCTTCGCTTAGCCATCCGACGGGCTCCTGATCGTTTCGGCAAATTACTCGTATCGCGATACCTGCGCCCTGGATAGGCCGCTCGTTTCATAGGGACTTGGCTTGCCCGTACACGGGCTCCCCTCGCGGATAGGAGGAGCGAGACCCCAGGCGGACACCAAAACTGAGAAAATAGTCGGGATTCTTGCTTGAGCGTTGTGCAGAGCATACGCTATTCGCCTAGCGAGAACGCTAGGTCTTCTGCTTGCGTACCAGCGGCCACGAGTCAGGCCAGGGAGCTGACCATTGCACGTCTGTGAGCTGTGTCACTGCGAGAAGACGGCCAAGCTCCGGCTGCTGGAGCTCAAGAATCAACCTCCTCGTGAAACTTGTCACTCCCTTAGCCGTTTCAAGTCAATCTTCTTGTGCGACCTCTGCTTTGCGAAGGTGCGCGCGGGGAAGAACGCTTACCAGCGGCTGTGGTTGTAGCGTACCATTTCATTCTCGCTGCTGCATGAATTGTCGAGTGCGCAATGAGCTATTGGCGCACGGGTAAGTTCTTCTCTAGTAAGCTCTTGGATTTGATCGGCAGTTCTCCGTGTCCGGTTTTCGTTGGTTTCGACCTTGTCAGTAATGGAGGTTCCTTTAGCCCGCATCGAAGGAGGGTTTGACTGTGTCATGTCGCGAAACCGGAGGGACTAGAACTGTCTACGTATGTATTGCCGGAGAGCTTTGGGAGACTGTCCAGGCGGAGTACGAATGTGATGGAGAAATGCTGTGGAAGGACACGAGCTCCGAGAACACAAACGAGCCCTGTCCCGAAACCTAGAGAAGGTCGCCGCCGTGCGGTGCAGGCCTCGGTAGATAGCGCGCTCTCGTGATCGGTGGAGGCGGAGAATGGGATCGCTTTCAGCGAGCCATTCAGGTCTATCTGGATTGGGTGGATAGTGATCCTCCTGTCCAGCGACAGGTCTTGCTTGCCGAGAACCAAGACATTCACGACCTGCTTGAGGACTTTCTCTCGGCAGACGGAGAACCTGAGAGGCAGCGTTCACAGAGCTCCGCTGGGTCCGTCCCAGTCGTATCGCGCAGCTTTCGTTGGAGACCTGTCGGCTTTCAGCAAGACGCACAGGTTGGGCGCTACACGATCGGTGCAGAGCTCGGAGCAGGTGGATCAAGCGTTGTTTACAGAGCCTCGGAGCTCAGCGACACGGCTCAACGCACGGTTGCCCTCAAAGTACTGAATCGGCGTTTCCCGAGTCCTCAGGATAGTGCTCGCTTCTGTCGGGAGGCGAAGAATCTCTCCCGCCTGCAGCATCCGAACATCGCGTCTCTCTACGAGGCCGCCGTTACCGCGGACGGTACTCCCTACCTAGTGATGGAGCGCGTGCCATTCGCCGTCTCGCTCACTGGCCACTGTGACAAGCATCAACTGTCCATATCAGAGCGCGTGGAGCTGCTCGTCCAGGTTTGTCAGGCAGTACACTACGCCCACACTCTAGGTGTTCTGCATCGAGACCTAAAGCCTGCCAACATCCTGGTTGGTCACTACGGTGATGAGGCCGTGCCGCAGGTGATTGACTTTGGCAATGCTCTTGACACTAGTGTGGAGGCAGGCAAGCGCTTGACTCTGGATTGGCAGGTATTCGGGACGCCTGAGTACATGAGTCCCGAGCAGCTGTGTGGCGGCCCCGTGGACGCGCGGAGCGATCAGTTCGCATTGGGTGTTGTAGCCTACGAGCTCCTCGTCGGGTGCCTTCCGCGTGATCTACCTATACCGGACCTGGGGTTCGCGGCAATATGTTCGCACGCGAGCCGCGCTCGGATCGTGCAATTCAAAGAGATTGCTCGCGACGCGCGGCGAGTTCAGCGACTGGCTGGCGCTCGCCGCACCACGCAGTCTCAGTTATCCAAGTTACTCAAAGGGGATTTGAGCCGCGTGATCGAGTGCGCGCTTCGAGGCGACCCCCGAGATCGCTATGATTCCGTCGCAGAGCTCGGCCGAGATCTACAGAGAGCTGTCGACGGAGACCCCGTTAGCGTCCGGCAGCCCAGCGCTTGGTACCTCACTCGGCGAGCAATGGCAAAGAGACCGTTGGTTACGGCCCTTGTCCTTGCATTGGCTACAGTGCTAATTGTAGCTGGCGGTGTATTGACCTGGCTCTACTACGATCTCGCAGAATCGCATGACCGGCTTCGTCAATCGACGTACGTGCAGTGCGTGTCGAGTGCGAGTCACTTATTGGAGTCCGGCTCTTTGGCTCGAGCGCAGACTTCGTTATCTACCGTTGGGCCGGCGAGTGGGTGGGAGTGGAGGTACCTCAATCGGCGTGCGAACGGAGTGCTCGCGTCAGCAACGACTCCCGAAGCGGTATCGCAGCTTGGATTCACGAGTGACGGTCAACAACTCCTTGCTGCTGGACGAGACTCAGTTCTCCGTTGGGACGCCAAGAGTCTGGCTCTGCTCGACAAGCGCTCGGTCATCGGCAAGCGAGATGGCAAGCTTGTATGCGATCTCGTGGCGCTTAGCCAGGACGGTTCGCGATTCCTCGGATTGACCGCTGTCGACGAGTCGACCCAAACTCGTGAGCTGGTTGAAGGCTCTCTCGTCGATCCGCGTGAGCTGAGAGTTGTCACTGAAGTTAGTCGACTCTCTACTCGTCGCTGCATTAGCTACAGCGAAGATTTCTCGACCGTTGCGCTCTGGGCGCGAGGTGGCCGGCGAGGTCCAAGGGAGGCTCGTATCGGCACTCGCCTAGGAGCGGACTATGCGTTCCGCGAGCTGGGCGACAACGTACGCCCGTTCACGGGGAGAGGCGGAGCTTTTCTTGCGACAGACGGGGAGTCGATCACGCGCATTGAGGCTGGCGAGAATGCTCCCATCGCACGAATGCTGGGCTGCGACAGAATCCATGTCGCGGGTAAGTACATTGCAGTATGGAACGAGCAAGATCTGAGGTTGCTCGAGGGTGACGTTGTGGTCTTGGAGCACTCATTGAGGGGCGCGGCATCGACGGTAGCCATTCACGCAGAGTGTGGCTTGCTGGGCGTGGGCTACGGCGACGGCTTCGTGGAAGTGCTCGCTCTCGATTTGCCTGAGCTTGCCAGCACGACACAGGCTCACGACGGCGCGGTGCTAGAGCTCGCGTTCCATCCTGATGGCAGCTCGTATGCGAGCTACGGAGCAGATAGCACCGTCAGTGTCAGGCTTGCGCTAGAGCGGCAGCGCATTGCTCGGCGACCCTACGTAACGGACTTTGACGTTGACATGCAAGGCGAAGTCCTTGTGCTGGCTCGGAGTGGGCAGAGACCGATCGAGCAATCGCTACTCTATGCCGTCGAGACAGGAGAGGTGCTTGGTGATCTGCCGCTGCCGGCGTCCTGCCGCAGCTCAGCCTGCGTTGCTCTGGGGCCGACTCGAAGTTTTGTTGTGGTGGCGGGTATGGATGGCAGTCTACATGTCTGCTCCACACGAGAGGGAGCAAGCAGCTTGACTCTGCTCCCGGAGGACCGAGATCGACAGTTCTGCGCACTCGATGTGTCGCCGAATGGTGCGCTTCTAGTTGCTACTGCCGCGGCAAGATCAACCGGGCAGCAAGAGGTTACATTGTGGGATCTGGCTGAGTTGCGCTGCCTTGCTCGGCGGGACGTTCCTCGTTCTCACGTTGCGACAGCTAGGTTTTCACCTGCGGGTGAGCTTGTGATTATTGCCATGGACCAGAAGGTCCTTGTTTATGACGCGCAGCTTGAGCGTCTGGTGCTGACAGCTGGCACCACCAGTGGCGTCGCCACAGTCAGGCCAGGTGAGGACGAGATCGCGGTAGCAACCCCTGGTGGTCAGATCCAAGTGATCTCCATTGCAGACGGCTCAGAACGAAGGACGTCCGCGAGGTTCGTAACGACAGCTGTTCAGGGCGCCTGGTCCCCCGATGGGAATCGCATGGCGGTCGCGGGAACAGGCAAGATTGTAATTGTTGATGGCGACACGTTGGAGCCGCTTCTGGAACTGCCATGTCGCGGTACTGTAAAGAAGCTTTTCTTCCATGAACAAAGACCATGGTTGCTTGCATTGACTGATCACGTTAAAAAGGGCACTGTGTGGCGCTGGGATGCTGGCTCCGCTGCGGATAGCTTGACGAGAAGTCGAGACATGGAGGAGCGCGTCGCCCGGGCAAGAGTACTGGCAGAATCTCCGGCAGATCGATCGCAGTCAATCACCTCTCCGTTGACCGAACGTGATCAGTGGATCCGCGATACTGCGGACCACCTCCGGATTTGGCGAAAGAGCAAGTCGGAGTAGTTTGAGCAACAACGAACCGGGACCCTTCCGCCGCTGGAAGGAAGGTGATCCAGATAGCCTCAACCCACTATTGTGCGAGTATCTTCCCCGGGTGAAGGGGATCGTTCGTGCCCAACTTGGCCACCCTTTGCGGTCACGGCTCGAATCAGACGATATCTTGCAAGAGGCAGTTCACTCGTTCTTGAAGTTGTTGCCACACTTCGAAGTGAACGACGAAGAGCACTTCGTTAATCTTCTCAGCCGTCTCGTCAGAAACGCGATTTGCGCTCGCTATCACTACTTCAGTGCCGAGCGGCGTGATTTCCTCCGCGAGCGAGAATTGACTACAGGGTGCGAGGCTCGCTGCTTGTCAGCGCTCCTCAATGGCAGCCGGCCCCCGAGTGAGCAGCTTGCAAACGCGGAAGCGGCAGACGAGATCCTGGCCCACATTCTTGTGATGGACTCCGACGACCAAGACGTCGTCGTCATGAGGCTCGACGGCCTCCAGTACCGCCAGATGGCAGAGCTCTTGGGCACTACCGCGGAGGCCGCTCGAAAACGCTACGTGCGCGCCCTCCGAAAGCTCGTCGAGTCGATTGAGTCTGGCCGGCGAGCACGCGAAGACGCAGCACGCGCGCAGGACGCTGAGCGGACTCAACAAGAGAACTAGGCTCTTGCGTCCTGCTGGCTGTTTTCGCCCGGGTTCCCCGCGAATTTCCGTCCCTAATCTCCGCGGTTCCTCCTTGTACTCCTGACGAGCTCTTGCGGCTCGGCAGAAGGAGATCCCATGAAGCTGAGAGAACTCTCTCTGGGCCCGATCATCGGCGCGACCGCGCCGACCCAGATACGCCTCTTCGGGCGAGGGCATGCAGAGTTGATCGGAGGGCAGCCGAGACGCTGCTTCGCAGTCGCTAGGATCAAGCCGTTGGTAGCGGGTGGGCGCTGGTCGTCGGCCAAGATCGTGAAGATGAACCCCAACTTCGACGTGACAGCCGTGGTTGTGTTCGAGGGACTGCTGCCGGACACCGAGCACGCCTTTCAGTTTGGTGTTGCTATGGGCGATGGGGAGCCTGATTCGCTGCGCCACACTCGGCTCGATTGGTCAGAGGCTCACGAAGGCACTGCGAAGACTGCATCCGCTGATGCGCATGCCCCCCGCGACATCGTCTTTGGATCATGCCGCTACATTCTGCGGACTTGGATGGGTAGCTTCTTCGACAGCCGTGGTGACAAGACCTTCGGGTCGATCTGCGAGCAGATCGAAGCCGGGCGACCCGTAGATCAGATGTTGATGGTTGGCGACCAGATCTATGCGGACGACTTGAACTTCTATCGCCCAGACGAACACCTCGGCAAGTTCTACGAACGCTATCGTGAGTCTTTCGGGCAGAAGCACATTCGACGGCTCATGAGCCAAGTGTCAACTTGTATGACGCTCGATGATCATGAGATCGAGGACAACTGGCCCGAGAAGGCCTCGACACGAGACTGGGTGACGAAGTATCCAGTTGCGATGCACGCGTATCTCACCTACCAGGCGAGTCACAGTCCTCTCTTTCAAGTGACGGATGGTCGACTCAGCGGCGTACCGACGAAGCTGTGGTTCGACTATGCCGATGGGTGTTGCGAGTTCTTCGTGACAGACTCGCGAACCGAGCGCAGGTACGACCAGGGCGAACTGTTGGGGAGAACCCAACTCGATGCGCTCAAGGCGTGGTTGAGCAACGACTCGGGTCGCGTCAAGATCGTTGTCACCTCCGTCCCGTTCTTTCCCGATCCTCGGGGCCAAAGTCGAGACAAGTGGTCTGGCTTCCCCGTCCAGCGAAGCGAGATTCTCGAGTACGTTGCAGAACATGAAATCCCGAAGGTCGTCTTCCTTTCCGGAGACGTGCATTGTTCGCTGTCTGCCACCCTGACCCAACGGAACAACCCCGGCGTGAAGTTGATCTCTATCGTGTCGTCCGCGTTCTTTTGGCCATATCCGCATGAGTCAGCGCGTGACTTTCAACTCGAAGGCGAGATCGACGCCGGTGATGCGGGGAGGTTCGATCTCGCAGTGGAGGATCTTGTCTACAGTGGCGACAACTTCACGCGTTTGTCGGTCACGCCCGAGCAAGTCAGCGTTGAGGTCTACCAGCGCAAGGGAGAGCGGATCGGCCCCCCTGTTGTGCATCGGTTCTAGCTTCTCGCGTCCTAGTACACCCAGTGACTGAAGTGGAGATCGCCATGCCGCGCGCGGTTCCGAAGCGCCATCTGTCGCGTCCGCTCGGAGAACTCAAAGCCCACTACGATGCTGTTGTCGTAGGTTCTGGTTATGGGGCTTCGATCATGGCCTGCCGCCTGGCGCGGGCAGGCCGTTCGGTGTGTGTATTGGAGCGAGGCCGCGAGTTGCAACCTGGACAGTATCCGGACGACTTGGGGTCTGCCTCGAAGCAAGTGCACATCGACACGCCTATGTTGGGAATTGGCTCGAAGCGAAGCCTCTTCGATGTTCGTACCAACGACGACATGAACGTACTTGTTGGCTGTGGTTTGGGCGGCACGTCGCTGATCAACGCCAACGTGGTCCTGAAGCCAGAGGATCGCGTCTTTGACGGATCCTGGCCCCAGGCGGTGCGAGAAGAGGTCGGCGCGAAGCTGGACGAATACTATGAACGTGCTCGCAACATGCTGAAACCGTCGCAGTACCCTGCTGGGACACCTGGCTATCCCGAGCCCCAGAAGACCGCCGCCCACCGAGCGGCTGCGCAAGGAATCGGTGAACCCTTCGACTTGACTCCAATTGCCGTGAACTTTGAGAAATTCACGGACGGCCGTAATCATGTGGGGGTCGAGCAGCAACCCTGCACAAACTGTGGCGACTGTGTTTCTGGCTGCAACTACAACTCGAAGAACACAGTCTTGATGAACTACCTTCCGGATGCGGTGAATCATGGCGCCGAGATCTACACTGAGATCAGCGTGCGGCGTGTCGAGGAGGCTGAAGGTGGACGGTGGCGGCTCTTCTTCCAGCTCATAGAGTCTGGAAGAGAGCGCTTCTCTACTCCAGACATGTTCCTCACCGCAGAGACTCTCGTGCTTGGTGCGGGCACCCTGGGCTCGAGCGAGATCTTGTTGCGCTCGCGCGCGGCCGGGTTGTCGCTCTCGTCGCGGCTAGGAGAACGCTTCACAGGCAACGGTGATGTGTTGGCCTTCTCGTACAACTGCGACCAAGCCATCAACGGGGTTGGTTGGGGCGACGGTGATCTGCGGGCGGATGCGCCGGTAGGGCCTTGCATCACTAGCATCGTTGACGCTCGTGAGAAAGACTCGCTGGAAGACGGCATGGTGATCGAGGAGGGGTCGATTCCCGGCGCACTCTCGAGCCTGTTGCCGGCGGCTCTCGCTGGCGCGGCAGCGACAACCGGCCGCGATACAGATCGAGGATTTGCTGACTGGTGGGGCGAGTTCTGGAGGAAAACCAAGAGCTTCTTTGGCGGCTCCGACACTGGGGCGGTCTACAACACCCAAACGATGCTCGTCATGGCCCATGATGACGGAGACGGTCGGATGCACTTGCAGGACGATCGTTTGCGCGTTGCTTGGGAGAACGTGGGGCGGCAGGAGGTCTTTGGCAAGATCAGCGACAAGCTGCACCGAGTTACTGAGCAATTGGGCGGAACCTACGTAAGCAACCCGCTGTGGACGGAGCTACTGGGCAAAGACCTCGTCACCGTGCACCCTCTTGGGGGGTGTGCGATGGCCGATGATGCAAGCGGTGGTGTCGTCAACCACCGCTGCCAGGTGTTTCGATCAAGCTCAGGTACCGACGTCTATGAGGGGCTGTACGTCACGGATGGTGCCGTTGTCCCACGACCACTTGGTGTCAATCCGCTGTGGACGATTTCAGCTCTGGCTGAGCGGGCGGCCGACCTGCTCCTAGGCGACCAGCTAAGTCTCACGGACAGGCGCCCCGAGGTGCCTCCGGGGCGAGAGGTCCAACCCGGCATACGCTTCACCGAGTCGATGATTGGCCACATCGATGTTGTCGACTCTCCCGCAACGACGAGTGACTCCCTCGAGCCCTATCTCGAGGCAGAAGCGCGGGGGCGCGGCCAATCTGACGGCGCGTTTCAGTTTGTCTTGACCATCGACGTGCAAGATCTCGATCTGTTTGTCAGAGACAAGAGCCGCTCCGCGGGTATGGCGGGGACCGTGATCGCACCTCTGCTGTCGTCGGACCCGTTGGTCGCTACCGAAGGTGTCTTCAATCTGTTTGTTACGGATCCCGAACGGGTTGCAACCAAGGAAATGCGCTACGCGATGCGGGTCTCCTCTGTGGAGGGACGTGACTTCTTCTTCGAGGGCTTCAAGAGGATCCAAGATGACAGTGGTTTCGACATGTGGCAGGACACAACAACGCTGTATGTCACGGTCTTCGAAGGCAATGACAACAGCGGCCCTGTATGGGCACGTGGCGTCCTTCACATCGAGGTTTCAGACTTCGTCAGGCAAATCCGCACTCTAGAAGTCACCAATGCTCGTGACGCGACTACCAAGGCGAAGTGCATCGCCCAGTTCGGAAGTTTCTTCACAGGAAAGCTCTTCGACGTTTTCGGCAAGAGCCTTGCGGAGCGTGTGCTATTCGACCCTGAGTCACCAGCGCGTTCTCGCCGACCTCTGCGAGTTGCCAAGCCACAGGTGCACTTCTTCACCGCAAGCGATGGCGTTTCACTTCGCCTGACACGATACCAAGGAGGCTCAAAAGGACCGGTGCTCCTGTCTCATGGCCTCGGAGTTTCGAGCCTCATCTTCTCGATAGACACGATCGAAACGAACTTGGTCGAGTACTTGTACGAACGCGGCTATGACGTGTGGTTGCTCGACTATCGGCTGAGTATCGAGCTAAACTCTGCCGACCAACCGTACAACGGCGACCATGTCGCGAAACTCGACTATCCTGCAGCGGTAAGCAAGGTACGCGACCTGACCGGAGCTGCCGACATACAGGTGGTGGCGCATTGTTTCGGAGCCACCACTTTCACGATGGCGGTGCTCGCAGGCCTCAAGGGAATTCGCTCTTGTGTCCTTTCACAGGTTTGCACAGACATGCGTACCAAGTTTCTGACTGCTCTGAAGTCAGGCCTATACCTTCCCGATGTGTTGCGTGCTCTCGGGGTCGACACGATGACTGCCTATGTTGACAACAGCCGGTCCTGGTTCGATGCTTTGTACGATACAGCGTTGCGCGCCTACCCCATAGAGAGTGAGGAACGGGCGAACAGTCCCGTGCACCGGCGAATCACGTTCATGTACGGAACGCTCTACGAGCTAGACCAACTCAATGACATGACGTTTCGGGCGCTCCACGAGATGTTCGGCGTAGCAAACATTGAGGCCCTCGATCACATTACCGCTATGGTCAGAGCGAAGCACGTTGTTGATGCATCTGGTGCAGATACCTACCTGACGACCGAGAACCTACAACGCTTCGACTTCCCGCTGCGCTTCATTCACGGCGAAGAGAACGCTTGCTTCGTGCCTAGCAGTACTGAGCTCGCTCTTGAGCGCTTGTCGAGAGTCAATGGACCGGAGCGCTACAGCCGGATCACAATTCCAAGCTACGGTCACATTGACTGCATCTTTGGTAAGAATGCCCACAGGGACGTCTATCCACGCATCTTAGAGCACTTGGAAGACACGGCGGAGGCGAGGTAGCAAGCGCTTGCCTTGGCACTGATCATTCGGGAGGGGAACGAGTTCAGTGAAGAAATCGACGCAAGGGCTGATTGCCTTCGGTTTTGGAGTTGTCTTCATCATCGTGATGCTGGTGATCGTCATTGCGATTCCAGAGCCGACAGATACGCAGTTCTTTGTGTTTCGCGTCGTGCTTGCACTGGCGGCGGCTGGGGCGGCGGCGATGATTCCAGGGTTTCTCGAGTTGAGAGCTGGTCCAGTCTTCAAGGCGGGTGGTGCAATCGCGGTGTTTGGAGTTATCTACTTCTATAGCCCAGCGGCGCTGGTCTCAACGCCGCCACCCGCAAGCAGCGTTGCGTTGAACCACCTCGAGTTGGGCACGATCCGAGATGAAGTCACAGCTGCGCTAGAGTTTGAGATTGTCGACCCTGCACCAGGGGCTCGCGCCTTCGTGGAGGTCGCGCGTGAAGAGTCTTTCGAGAACCCGACGGTCCACCAGATCACCGATCTTGACGCGCGTAGCTTCTCTGTTGCAGTTCGCGCTGCAGCAGGAGAGTTAATACGAGCGCGAGTCGTTGTGAAACTAGATGAGCGCGAGGTCTACAGCAACGTTCGAGAGGGGGCGGTACCTTGATGCAGAGATTCTGGGTGTTCTTGCTGGTCGTTGCCGGTGGCTGCTCTGAGGCCCAACCGCACAAGTCTGTAGGGCTAGTCAGCGCGGCTCCCGAAGCCAAGTCTCTTTCGACGGAGGCACAAACGGTAGTATCTGGGAACGTAGTGTTCCAGGGGCAGCCTAGATCGATCGATGTCCTCCTGCTGCCATTCAAGGGAGCTTCGGTCAAAGCAGCAGAGGATCGATCGCGGGCAGATCGTGCTGGGTTGTACTTGCTGTCGACCGAAACAGTGGACTCCAGCAAGAGCTTTGTGTGCGTCGTACCGAAGGACGGGGGAGTCAGTGCCAGCGAGTGCATCGTTTCGCTCGAGGACGTTCCGGGAGGGCCCCGTAAGGGGAGAGCGGAGTTTCTGAGACTGTACGACGATCCGGATCGTAGTGGGGAGTCGTTTGACGGGCCACCTTTGGGCGCTGAAGAAGCAGCCGAGCGGATCGCGCGCCTTTCTTGGGCGGAAGACCAGCGTATTCAGGCTGGTGTGATCCAGCGCGAAACAGCTGAGAAGCGCCTAGGGCGCTCGGCTGCGAGTATTCTGTTGCGAGTGCCGCAACTTCAGGACGCTGGCACCAAGAAGCTGATTCTCGAGAAGGCCGAGCTCAAGCGCGCCAAGTTGCGTCGAGGGCCTCGGCGAAGGTCCTCGGGTCGGGCGCGAA
>JBCCHQ010000144.1:0-16914 GCA_039028735.1 Planctomycetota bacterium
CTTCCCGGCACGGGCCTTCCGTGCGTCCCACCAGATCCCCCACGAGCTGCTCGAAATGACCCCGGGTGAGGGTGCGGGCCAGGTGGCGGGGGCCCTGAGCGTCAGCAGCGATGAAGGGCAGATACCGATTCCGTCGAGGAATCAGTTTCCTCCATTGCCAGGCTGACTGGTCGGCTGTTCCGCCGGCTGTTCGGCCGGCTGTTCGGCCGGCTGTTCGGCCGGCTGTTCCGCCGGCTGTACGCCTGCGGGCGCCGGGACGGGGTTCAGCTTGATCTTCGGTTGGGTCGTGGCGGCTTCCGTCGTCACGTTCCCCGTCGTCGGGGCTGGCGTGATTTGCGCGCCCGGCGAGAGTTGTATGGCCGGCTTCGGCTCCGGCGGCGCCGGCACCTCAAACGATGCATCCAGCCCTGCGATGCGGCCGTAGTTCGCAGACATCCGCTGCAGCGCCTCGTGATCCTTGTGGCGTCCGCTCGCGGCCTGCAGCAGGCTCACGGCCTTGGCGCGGTTCTCCTTGCGCTCGGGAGTCGGCTCTTTCTCGACGTCCCACAGCCAGCCAGCGTAGCGAGCGACGAAGTACGGCTCTTGGCTCTTGCCCTCGATCTTCGAGACCATCGCTTCGGCAGCGGTGCGGATCTCGTCATCGGTGCGCTCGACCCCAGCTTGGGTCTTGGGCATGAACACTGCGTAGATATCACCCATCTGGTTCTTGGCGTTCGCGCTGCGGTACCAGCCAAACACGGCTGACAGAGCCAAGATTGCGATCAGCGCGACGGCGCCGACGATGATCGGAATCTGATACTTCTTCAGCGTCTTCGTGACCCGATCGGTCACGTCAGTGATCGTGTCTTCCAGGTGAGCTGGCTGTTCGTGCGGCAGTGGAGCCGTCTTCTTCTTGGACATGGACCTCTAAGTTTCCCTCTAAGTTTCCCTCTAGGGCGAACTGCCCTGGCGCTCAATCGGCGCGAATGCGGCAGCTGACTTTCGTGATACGGTCACGCGCGTTGTGCGCGATCGTTCTCTCCAGATTGATTTCGGCGACTTCGATCCCTTTTTTGAACACCAACTGCATGCCATTCGTGTTCAGCGTCCGCTCGTGCTTCCAGCGGTGCTTTGGCATTTGGTCTTCGTACCACGCGGCCAGATGACGCACCGGGCGGTCGCCCCAGTAGATCAGTTCGGCGGATCGAAACGGCATCGCTCCGTCTTCGAACTTCCGATACATCCACGAACGCTTGTTGTCGAACTCGAACGCGAACGGCACCGGGATGTCGTTGTACTGGACGTCTCGAGAGACGTCAGGGAGGGGGAGCTCTGGAGTATCGAACCACAACGCGCAGCCGCTGTTCCCCGCAAGTAGCACCAGCCCGACGGTTACGATCCAGACCAGTCGACTTTGTTTGCTCATCACCAATCCCCTTTCCATTTCTCCCCGTTCTGTCAGCATCCGGAGTCTGTGCGCCCCGGGTGATCCCGAGGCGTGTTTCCGCACACTGAAACCGGCCCATTAAAGGCAGCTGATGGCCGGATGAAAAGGGGTTTTGTGGCAACCGGCTGGATCCGCCCACTGCGATTCGCTGTCTCCGAGCAGCTGCGTCACCCCTGGCGTACGCTGCTGGTCAGCCAGGGGATGATCTGGGCTGTCGCCCTGACCCTGATTCCCGCCGCCGTGATCGGCGGGACCCGCCGCGACGCGGCCGAACGGGCGTTCGAGCTGGGGACCAATCTGATCCAGGTTGCGGCTGATCGCACCCTTCGGGAGCCGCTCCCGGTGCTCCAGGAAGACTTGGCGCCGCTCCGGGACGTATTGCCGCAAGAGTCGGTCGTCTCCGGGCTCCGGGTCCGGCGGGCGGCTCTGGCCGAGGCCCCGGCGGTACCGGGCGACGTTTGGCTGCTGGGTTGCGATGAGAATCTCCCCGGCGCCCGCGGCAAGCGGCTCCTCGCCGGGCGCCTGCCAGCCAGCTCGATCCCTGCCGGGACTGTGCCAGGGGCATCGAGCGAACCCGCCAGCGTCGCAGGAATCGAGACGTTCGACGTCGCGATCGAAGAAACGCTGGCAACGCTGCTGTTTCCGGCGCCCGCTGCGCCGGCAACGGAAGACGCCACCACTACGCCCGCCCGCGCCCGTACAGACCGCGATTGGAGTCGAGCGCTGGGGCAGACGCTGCAGTTGAGTGCGCCGCTGCACCCAGACACCGCCCCGCAGGGGACGCAGCTCCGCATCGTCGGTGTCATCGAAGACGAAGCTTCCGGTGGGCCCGATCCGCTGGGTGGTGACAAGGAACATGGCACCTACGCCCTGGCCCAGCGACTGTTGCGAGCGCTGGGGATTGCCCCGGGGGCGGCGCCGTGGCGGGAACAAGGAGTCGCGATCTACCTGCCTCGTGCTGCGGTCCCCGGCGACGAAGTCGACTGGCTGTTCGTCCGTGTACCTCCACTCGAAGTCGCGGCTGCGTCGCAACGCATCGAAGGGTTCCTCGCTGGACGTGGGCGCACACCTCTGATCTACACCAACGCGCTCTGGCCGGTGCTGACGTCACCGGAACTCAACGGCTACATGACGATCCACACAGTCTTCTTCGCGTTGTTTCTCAGCATGGGATTGGCGGTGCTGACGAATCTGCTGCTGCTGTCGGGGTGGCAGAGGCGGTACGAGATCGCACTGCGCCGCACCGAGGGTGCCTCGCGCAGCGATATCTTCTGGCAGTTCGTTTGGGAGGGAATGTCGATCGCCGTGATTGGTTGGGTCCTGGGCATCCTGGCTGGCATGCTGCTGGCGCACGCCCGCGCTGCCCTTGATCCGTTCACGATCATGACCGCCAGTTGGCCGTGGCTCGAGATTGCTCAATCGGGGGCCGTGCTCGGGGTCGGTGCGATCTTGGCTTCGGCCTATCCAGCTTGGCGGGCGTCGTCTTACCATCCGATGTCTCTGTTTCGGAGGAGTTGACGATGGCCACGCTGCAAGAGATCTGGAAAGGCGTGCGCCGCAACCGCGTGCGATCAGTGCTGATCTTCACGACGTTTGCGGTCGGCTTTGCGTCGGTCCTCGTCACGATTGGGAGCGTTGAGGGAGGCCGGCGCAGCATCCGCAGCGACTTGGAGAAGCTTGGGCTCGACATGATCGTCTGCCTGAATCCGGTGCGCCTTGGGCCTCTGGGTGCGGGGGAGGATCGTCGCGGCAAACGGATCGATCAGAGCACGGTGGCGTTGCTGCGCGAGCGCCTCGGAGAACAGGCGCTGGCCGTGATCCCGTTCAAGATGGAGCTGGCCAGCTTTGCCCAGCTGATGCGTGCGCCAACGCTGCTGGTGACGACCCCGGACTTCGCCGGTGTGTTTCGCGATGGCATTTTGGCAGGTCGCTTTCTCAACGACGATGACGTGTTCACGCCGAAATCGTCGCCGGTCGTGCTGGACGAAGCCTTGGCGCGCAAGCTATCGGACGATCCGACTGCGATGGTCGGCAAGACGTTTCGTGCCAAGCGCGGCGGCAAGAGTTTCGAAGCGCACGTCGTCGGCGTAATGCGCGATCCGATCTCGCTGCGCAAGCAGCTCGAGACCTTCGACAGCGCCGCCTCGGCTCGTTCGATCTCGTCGCGGCGCCTCGAGTTCAAAAACATCTACGTGCCGATGGACGAAGTCGAAGAACGCCCATCGGGTGTGATCGTGCGGGCGCCGTCGGTCCCCGCTGTCGATGATCTTGCCCCGGTGATGCGCGACGTCTTGGCCGAACAAGAGATCGAGCCGTGGCTGCACGTGCAGAAGGACTGGGCGGGTTGGCTGATCGATATGGTCGACCGCTTCACGTGGATCGCGCACTTCTTCTGGGTCGTGAATCTACTCGTCGTGTTGATTTTGAACAGCACGATCACGACGCTGGCAGTCGAAGAACGCTACCCCGAGATTGCAATTCGTCGCGTTGAAGGGGCCTCGGTCGCGCGGGTCGTTTGGCCACTGGTCGGCGAAGGGATGTTTCTGGCGTTGTGCAGCCTACCGGTGGGTTGGGCGTTGTCAGAGCTCCTGTTCGTAACGTTGGTCACGCCAACGCTGTTGTGGGATCCCCTGATCTCCCCGTTTGCGCTTTGCGGCACCGGGCTGCTACTCGTCTTGGTCGGCGCGGGCACCACGCTCCTCCCGGTGCGCCGCGTGGCGAAGCTGTCCCCTGCAGGAGTTCTGGCGGGGCACTGATCTGCCCTGGCGCTGATCTACACCGGCGTTGCTTCCGAGAAGAGGCCTCCGTGTCCGACATTGCAGAGTTTGTAGCCACCCGTCTTGCCGCGCTCGCCGATGCTGAGAAAGCGCCGGTGATGGCCGCCTACATGAAGACCGACCAGCCTTTCTACGGCGTGCAGAAGCCAGACCGCATGCCTGTGTTTCGCGAGATGCTCAAGCAGTTCAAAGCGACAACTGCTGCGCAGTACAAGAAGCGCGTACTGGCGCTGTGGCGGTTGCCGCATCGCGAAGAGCAGTACGCTGCCATTCACTACGCGATGAAGCACAAACCGTTCATCACTTCGCAGATGCTTCCGCTGTACGAGCGGTTGTTGCGCGA
The DNA here is from genome assembly GCA_039028735.1 of Planctomycetota bacterium. Lineage (GTDB taxonomy): Bacteria > Planctomycetota > UBA8108 > UBA1146 > JAJFFE01 > JBCCHQ01. The sequence continues at coordinate 4,547 of JBCCHQ010000144.1, forward strand.
AGGGCAGTGGTGGGACCTTGTCGATCCGGTCGCAGTCGACCTGGTCGGCGCGGCTCTGTTGGGCGACAAGAAGGAGGTGCAGCCCATCATCGATCAGTGGCTCGACGATGATGACATGTGGATCCGGCGTACGGCGTTGATCTGCCAGCTGAAACACAAGGAAAAGACCGACCAGCGGCGTTTGTTCCGCTATTGTACGAAGCGTGCGGACGAGACCGAGTTCTTCATCCGCAAGGCGATCGGTTGGGCGCTACGGCAGTACTCGTACGCCGCACCGGACGCGGTCGCCGAATACTTGACGAAGAAGCAGAAACAGCTGTCGGGCCTCAGCTATCGTGAAGGAGCCAAGCAGCTGCGCAAGATCGGATACGAACTGTAATGACGGCAACACCGCTGGTTGCACTGCGTGGAATCGAGCGCTCGTTCGGAGTCGGGACCGGACGCGTCGATGCGTTGCGGGGTATCGACCTCGAAGTCGCTGAGGGTGAGTACGTTGCGATTCTTGGGCCGTCCGGATCGGGCAAGTCGACACTGATGCAGATCATCGGCTGTCTCGACGTGCCGACGGCGGGGAGCTATCGCTACGGCGGCAAGGAAGTGCACGACTTGTCCGACCGCGAGCTGACGCGCTTGCGTAACGAAGAGATCGGGTTCGTGTTTCAGTCGTTTCATCTCCTCAAAGATCGCAATGCGATCGAGAACGTGCGACTCCCACTGGACTACCGCAGCAGTGACACCGACGGCCGGACTCCACTCGATCCGCGCACCGTCCTCGAACGCGTTGGTTTGGGGGCTCGCCTCACGCACCGTCCGGGGCAGCTTTCCGGTGGCGAACAACAGCGCGTTGCGATTGCGCGAGCGCTGGTGCGCAGCCCGCGCCTGATGATTTGCGATGAACCGACAGGGAATCTCGATACTGAGCGCGGCCTCGAGATCCTCGAGCTGCTGGATTCGATCCACCGCGACGGAGGTGCGACGATCCTGTTGGTAACTCATGACAAGGCCGTGGCTGACCGCGCGCAGCGCGTGGTCACCCTCGTCGACGGTCAGTGGGCGCAGTGATGCGCCGCGCGCTGCTCGTGCTCCTTGTTTGCGTCGTCGCGCTGGCTGCGGTCGCGGGCTGCGAGAAGCAGCGCGAAGTCGTCGTCTACACCGCGCTCGACAACGTCTTCAGCCGGGAGATCCTCGCTGAGTTCACGCAGCAGACGGGGATCGTAGTCAAACCAGTCTTCGATACCGAGGCGACGAAGACGACAGGTCTCGTCGATCGAATCCGTCGCGAACAGCGCGCTCCACGTTGCGATGTGTTCTGGAACAACGAGCTGTTGCGCACGATCCGCTTGGGCAATGAAGGATTGTTGCAGCCGTATGATTCGCCGAGTCGAGTCGACATTCCTGCCCAGTACAAGGACGCTGCCGGGCTGTGGACCGGGTTTGCGGCGCGCGCTCGCGTTGTCGCGTACGACCCCGAGCGTTTGCCGCAGCCCCCTCCGATGTCGTTGCAAGAGCTGACAGCGACAACGTGGCGCGGGCAGCTGGCGATTGCCGATCCGCGCTTCGGCACAACGGGTAGTCACATGGCGATTTTGTATGCGGCCTGGGGAGAGCAGCGTTTGCGGCAGTGGCTGCAAAATTTGCGTCGCAACGACGTGCGCGTTGTCTCCGGCAATGCTTCCAGCCGTGACCGTGTCGTCAGTGGCGATGTTGCCCTCGGCTGGACGGACACAGACGATGTCGAAGTCGTGCGGCGCAAGGGAGTGGCGATCGCCGAGTTGATGTTTCAGTCGGACGGCGTCGTCGTGATTCCAAATAGCGTCGCGATCATTCGTGGTTGCCCACACCCGGTGGAAGCACAAGCGCTTGTCGACTTCTTGCTGTCGCCTGAAGTCGAGGGACGTCTGGCAGCTTCGTCATCGCGTCAGATACCGGTGCGCCAAACAGTACCCATCCCAGACGACGGATTGTCGTTGCAAGATCTATCGCTGCTCCCTGTCGACTTTCGTCAAGCGGCGGCCGTACTGCCGGAAGCGATCGATCTTGCCCGAGAGGTCCTACAGCAGTGAAGCCGCGAGCCGCGACGCCGCTGCCGACGCCCCTGGCCCAACGTGCCGTCCTCGCGCTGTATGTGACTTCGTTCGTCGTGCCTGTCGTCTTGTGGGCGGTGCAGGCCGAACGGGTGTTCGACGTAAAGATCGTTTGGTCGAGTTGGGCGTTGCTGGTGCTGCACACCGCGTTATTGGCGGCCGCCGGCGCTCTGCTTGCGACGTTGTTGGGCACTGTTCAGGCGCTGTTGCTCGAGTTGTTTGGCGTCAGCGGCCGGCGCTTCTTGCGGGTGCTCTTGCTGGTGCCGTTCGTCACCCCGGCGGCGGTGTTGACGACAGCTTGGCATGCGTGGCTCGCCGGCGGGGTACTGGGGCCTTTGACCTCAGGGCCGTTGGCGTTGGTGTTGTTGTCCGCGCTACAGATGGCGCCGGTCGTCGCGTGGCTGGTCACGCGTCATCTACATGCGCTGGGCGCGGCCGAAGACGCCGCCGTTCGCTTGGCGCTGCCGCCGTGGAGCCAGCTGCGTTGCGTGTACTTGCCCGCCGTGCGTGGAGTGGCACTTCGCGGCGGGATGCTGATCTTCTTGCTGTTGCTGCCAGCGCGTGAGATCGCTGGCTACGCAGGAGTTGAAACGGCGGGCGACCGCATCTTGGCCGCGTTCACGGCTGGCGGCGGCGACCTCGAAGGCTGGACGCTGGTCGCCACCTTTGCGTGCTTGGCGCTGCTGGTGCTGCCGATGCTGATCCGCTCGCTGCTCCTACCGATGCGTCCGCCGCTGTCGGCTCCCCGGCAATCGGACCCGCCGCTCCCTGGAAAGTGGGCGACTGTGTTGTTGTGGGGTTGGGTGGCCAGTTGGTTGCTACCGCTGGTCGCGTTGACGCTCTTGGCAAGCAGCGCTGCGGCATCGACGGCGGACGTATGGGGCGAGGGACTATTGTTCGAAAGCGTCCGCGCCCTGCTGCTGGCGATGTTGTTGACGAGCGCAGGGTGGGTGCTTGCTGCGCATGTGCGTGTCGGAGTCTGGCTGTTGCTTCTGGCGCCGCTCGTACTGCCGGGGTCACTGCCGGGTTTGGCCTTGACCACTGGCGTGCAACATTGGCTACCTGCGGCTTGGACAGACACTCCGCTGCTGATCAGCGTGGCTCAGTTCGTCCGTTTCGTTGGCGTCGCCGCGCTGTTGGGGCGGGTGGCCAGAGACTCGGTGCCGCAGGCAGAGTTCGAGGCCGCGCTGCTGTTGCCGCGTGGCGGTGCCCGCACTGCGATTTTGATACGGCGTGCTTGGCCAGTCTTGGCCGCCTGCGTTTGCGTTTGCTTCGCCCTGTGCCTTGGTGAGGTCGAGTCGACAGCGCTGCTCGTACCCCCCGGCTATGTCGTGCCGGTCATCGAGCTGCACCAGTTCCTGCACTTTCGCCACGACGCTCATGCGGCGCAACTCGCGACCGGCCTCGTCGGCGTCGTCTTGTTGGTGGCGATCGTTGGCATGGCGATCAGCGGGCGCCGAGCCACGCCGACAAAAAGCTGACCCCGGAGGCAGGGACGGGCGGTTATGCCCTACCTCCGGAGCGATGTAAGGGTCACGGAAGAGTGGTGGTTCCGGCACACGCGTGCACAAAAGCTTCCGTGTGGCACCTAGTTACCACAGCGGAACGCAGCGCCGGTTTGTGACATCGAATCGTGAGAATCAGCTCATTGCGGCGATGAGGCGCGCCATCGCTCTTGAGTAAAGCTTCCGCGCCGCGGCGTCGCTGGTGTCGAGCTCGGCAGCCGCCTCCTTGCTGGAGAGTCCCTCGATGCGGCGCAGCACAATGATCTGACGCATGTTCTCGGGGAGTTGCTCGAGGCAGCGCTCGAGCTCTTCGTAGCTCTCCGCGTCGCGGTACGCAACGTTGCCGTCGAAGCCGGGAACGGCCGCCAGAATGGAGTCGGTCAGCGCGACGCCGCCGCGCCGTTTCTGCGCGTTGTAGGTGTCTGCGCGATCGCGGATCTTGTTCGTGATCAGCACGTTCAGGAAGTGCCGCAGGCTGCCCTTGCCCCGTGATTCAAAGCGCGGCAGTTCATCGAGTGCTTCCAGCAGTACACTCTGCAAGACATCCTCGCTCTGCAAGTGCGCGCGTAGCTTTGCGCCGAGGCGGCAGCGGACTGCCAGCAGCAGCTGATCGTGATAGCGCGCATACAGATCGTTCCAGGCGGCTTGGTCGCCATCCTGGATGCGCGCGACGATCTCTGCGGTCACGTCGACAGGATCTTGAAGGGGGCCTTGCTCGGGTGCATCCATAGCGTCGATCGTAGCAGACTTGCAGTTCCGGCGCTGTTTCTGCGCCGCGGAACAGGGAGAAGCGTGACGAGGCTCGATCGGCCCGGTACGATTCGGCCCCTGCCCATCGAGAAGGAAAGATCCGCATGCCCGACCCGTTGAGAGTACTGAAGTTTGCGGCCGACACAGTTGCAGACGGCCAGCCCGCGGCGTTGTGCGCGATCGTCGCGCGTCGTGGTTCGGCGCCGCAGACGATTGGTACGTTGGCCGTCGTCGACCCTGCGGGGGAGATGACCGGCACGCTGGGAGGCGGCTGCGTCGAAGCCGACGTTCGTGGGCACGCCATGCGTGTGCTCGAATCCTCCGGCAGTGAGGTCCTGACGTTTCGACTCGACATGAAGCAAGCCCTCGACGAGGGGATGGTCTGCGGTGGTGAGATCGACGTCGCGATTCGCACTATCGATAGCGCTGCGGCCAACGACCTCGCCACAGCAGTGAAGCAGGCGCGCGCAGGAGAAGCGGCCGAAGTACCGATGCGGGTGTCACAGAACGACCAACTCGTCGAGTACCAGATCTTGCTCGACATCCAACCGAAGCTCGTCGTCGTCGGTGGCGGTCATGTCGGCCGCCTGGTCGCCGAGTACATGATCGGCCTCGGCTTTCAGGTGTCGGTCCTGGACGATCGCGAGGAGTTCGCCAACCCGCAGCGCTTTCCGCCGCCGATCGAACCGACTGTCGGAGAGATCGAGCCCACGTTGCGCGAGTGGCCGATCGACGACAACACGTACTTGGTCATCGTCACCCGCGGCCACCTGCACGATGAACGAGCGCTGCGTGCAGTCCTCGACACACCGGCGCGCTTCATTGGCATGATCGGTAGCAAGCGCAAAGCGGGCGTGATCTTCAACGATCTCAAGCGCGATGGCTTCTCGAAGGAGCAGCTCTTGCGCGTCCACTCCCCGGTGGGCATCGCGATGACGTCTGTGACAACGGAAGAGATCGCGCTCAGTATTGCCGCGCAGCTCGTTGACGTTCGCCGCAGCACGTCGCTTCCGGTCGTGACAGGTCCGCACCCGGTCGCCTAGGCTTTTTCTACGGTCCGGCTTAGCTGGGCCCAAGTTGCCGTACGTACTCCAGAAAGACTTGTTCCTCAGCCTCGAACGTCTCGGCGTCGTTCCTGATACGCAACAGGTGTTCCTCCACGGTAGCTGCGGAGACTTGCCGCCCGAAGTCGTTTGCTCCGCCATCGGAAGGCGTCAATCCACCGATCGTATCCAGGACGACCATTCCGAGTTCAGGCCTTATGTGCGCAAGGTCTATGAATCCGCGTGCTAGGTCTTGCAGACCACCAACGGTATCAAAGCGGATCGTTGTGCGGCTCGAGTAGTCGAAGAAGTCCCAAACTTTCGCGCGCCCTTCCGCGGCGACAACGATGTCTCGCTTCCAGTTCTCCAGTGTTTCCCAAAGCCCAGCCCTGCGTAGCACGTCGAGCAGGGCTACATGAACGGGCAAGAAAACAATCTGGACTTCGATGTCGTTGGCCGCAGCGTTGGCCAGGATCTCGCGCAGAATCGGAGCGGGAGCCGCCAGTCGTAGTTTTGAGTAGACGCGGTCGTAGTTACGCAGCGACCGGACCGCGATGTGTTTGACATCGGCAGTGGCAGCGATGCGCTGCTTGTCTTGTCGAGAACGAAGGATGACCTCCCAGCTGTCACGCAGCGTTGCCTCGCTGAGCCATTTGTCCACGTGATAGTCGACAGCGTTGTAGTGCCGGGAGAAGCGCGAACGCTGCGTCATGGCATGTGCTTGCAGCCGCTGATCGAACGAGAAGAAGTCTAGGAACAGATACAGCTGCCTTGTTGTCGGCACCGAGCAAGAAAGTTGAGTCACCATCTCGAGCTCGTCGCGGTTCAAGCCTCTCAAGCCAAGGTTGACGGCGCGTCGCCCCGAGAAGATCGGGTGATCTATCGGGATGCCGTTCGCAACCCTGGATGTGCCGACGAGGTGTACGTCGAAGCCTCCCCGAACGACGCGATCCCCACGGTGTATTGCGCTTCTTCGTTTGCGAAACTCATCCATGCCATCGAGCGACCAGCTTGGGTGGATCGCGAACGGGTCCACAAGCACATTGCAGACCAGCGCGCCCACGAGGATCAGCAAGGCGGTGATCATGAACGTCAGGTTGTGTCGCGTGGTCTGCAAAACAAGCACTCTCAAAACTGGAAGTAGATGAACTCGCTGTAGCGAGAGATGCAGATCAAAGATGTGCTGAACAAGAGTCCCAGGACGATTCCCCACGAGATGCTGGGTCGCCACTGCCACCAGGCGTCTTTGCACGGGCGAAAGCCGAGCGCTGGGTCGAAGCGCCCGACGAATTCTTGGCTGTTGGGCAGCGTCCAGGTGGCGACGAGGCCGAGCCCGATTGCCGCCAAGACCCAGATCGAGAAGCTAATGCGTTCGGTTCCAAGGCCAACGAGGCCAGACAGCACGGCTCCCGCACCGCTGAACGTCTCGGCGCGAAAGAAGACCCATGCCAGAGCGACGGCGCCAAGCGTCAGCGTGCGTTTCGCGACCACGGCCAGCGCTCCCGAGTTCGCCGCGTCCGGTCGTCTTTGAGACCACATGTGATTGATCACTAGGTAACACCCGTGCAGCCCGCCCCACACTACAAACGTCCAGCCCGCGCCGTGCCACAGCCCTCCCAGCAGCATGGTCACCATCAGATTCGCGTAGCGTCGCGCCGCACCACCGCGACGGCTCCCGCCAAGAGGGATGTAGAGGTAGTCTCGTAGAAAGCGAGACAGAGTCATGTGCCAGCGACGCCAGAAGTCGACGATACTCGCGGCCTTGTAGGGTGAGTTGAAATTGAGAGGGAGCCGAATACCAAAGATGCGACCGAGTCCAATGGCCATGTCCGAGTACCCAGAGAAGTCGAAGTAGATCTGCACGGTGTAGGCAAGCGTGCCGACCCACGCCGTCATCGCATCGGGCGTCTGGCCCCCATCCGCCATTCCAAATACTTGCGTTGCGGCGCCGGCCACGGAGTCGGCGACCAGGACCTTCTTGGCCAACCCAAACGTGAAAAGGGCCAAGCCGATGGCCAGATTGCTTCCGTCGATGCGTACCCGGCGTTGCTCCTCGAACTGGGGAAGCATCTCTTTGTGATGAACGATCGGGCCGGCGATCAGCTGCGGGAAGAACGTGACGAACAACAAGTAGTCGAGAAAGTCGTACTCGCGAGTTTCACCGCGATACGCATCGACGAGGAAGGCGATCTGCTGAAACGTGAAGAACGAAACAGCGAGCGGAAGAACGATCGCGCCGAGGCCCAAGTCGAAACCGAAGAGTGTCTCGAGCGTCTCCTGAAGTAGCCCGACGTATTTGTAGTACGCGAGCAAGCCGAGGTTCGTAGCGATGCCGCAGACGAGTGCTGTGTAGCGGAGTCGCCCGGGAGCCGCGCGCCCGAGTATGACCCCGACGCCGTAGTTGAAGACCGACGAGAACAGAATTAGCCAAACGTAAGACGGTTCCCACCATGCATAGTAGAAGAGTGAACCAGCGATCAGATAGCCGAGAGCAGTGCGCTTGCCAGCGACGCGCGCCAGAAGAAAGTAGCCAAGGACGAGTATCGGGAGGAAGGCGCAGATGAAGACGTACGAGTTGAACAGCACTGCGCGGCCCCCGGGGTCGTTTCTCGTTGTGTCGTGGAGTCGAAAAGCTCACCGCAACTAAGCATAGCGCGTAATGACGAGCAAGGGTTTCGACAGGAGCAGCGTGCGAGAGTTCGCGACGTGGACACTCTTTGGTGGAAGTGGTAGCCTGCTCCTCCTACCTATGGGGGACTGAGATGCTCTTCAACAGCTACCCGTTTATCTACTTGTTCCTACCCGTCACGCTGCTCTTGTTCTTCGTTGTTGGTCGCTTTTCGCGCACCGGCGCAGTCGGTTGCCTCGTCACGTGCTCTCTGTGCTTCTATGCTTCGTGGAATCCCGACCCGAGCGCGTCTTGGAGTCCTCGTTTCCTGCTACTGATCTTGGCGTCGATCGGCAGCAACTTCGCGCTAGGGCGTGTGTTCTCACGGCAGTTCGCAGCGGGGCGCACGTCGAAGCCGCTCTTGGTCTTGGGCTTGGCTTTCAATCTGTGTCTGCTGGGCTACTTCAAGTACGCGAACTTCTTCGTCGACAATGTCAACGCGATGCTAGGTGCCACGCTCGATCTCGACCCTGTCATATTGCCGCTCGCGATCTCGTTCTTCACGTTTCAGCAAGTCGCATACTTGCTCGACACCTATCAGGGGAAGACCGAAGAGCACGGCTTTGCTCACTACTGTCTTTTCGTGACGTTCTTTCCGCAGTTGATTGCCGGCCCGATCGTCCACCACAAAGAGATGTTGCCGCAGTTCCAGAAAAGCCGCACCTACTGCTTCTCGCACGAGAATCTGGCCGTGGGTGCGACCATCTTTCTCTTTGGGCTCTGCAAGAAAGTGTTTCTGGCGGACACGTTCGCGGAGGTAGCAAATCCCGCGTTTGATCAAACGGCAGCTGGTGGGCCGTCATTGGTTGGCGCGTGGGCTGGCACCGTGGCCTACACGTTGCAGCTCTATTTCGACTTCTCCGGTTACTCAGACATGGCGATTGGACTGGGACGCCTCTTCGGGATTCGCCTCCCTCTCAACTTCAATTCTCCCTACAAGGCGTGCAACATCATCGACTTCTGGCGCCGCTGGCACATGACGCTGTCGCGCTTCCTACGCGACTATCTCTACTTCCCGCTCGGCGGCGGACGGCGCGGCAAGGGCAGACGCTATGTCAATCTCATGATTACGATGCTGCTAGGCGGCCTCTGGCACGGCGCTGGTTGGACGTTTGTCGCCTGGGGCGCGTTACACGGCTTCTACTTGCTAGTGAACCACGCCTGGCGATCTATGCGCGATCGCGTTGGTGCGGTGCCGGTCGCATCCTGGTGGCGGCGCGAGTTGTCTCGTGCAGCCACTCTGTTTGCTGTGATGATGGCCTGGGTCTTCTTCCGCGCCGACGACTTCGGGGCAGCAGCGTCGATGTTCCAGTCGCTGTTTGGCATGACGGGGATCGGATCCCGTGAAGAACTGATCGCCAGTTTTCCATGGCTCCTCGTGGGCCTTGTGCTCGCGCTGTGGGCGCCGAACACTCAGCAGATCCTACAGGGACACAGCCCCGCACTCGAGACACGGCCGGGCGAGGTCGCACCCAACCCATGGCCGTGGCTCGTTTGGCAGCCGAGTGCGTTGTGGGCGCTGGGCATGCTTTGCGGTTTCGTGATTGGGATGGTTTACATATCGGACCTCAACGAGTTCTTGTACTTCCAGTTTTGACAGTAGCAGGCAAGGTAGACGGCGCGTGGCTCGATATCGTCGATACAACTTTTTGATGGCGTCCGTGGTCATGGCCCTCGTGATCACGATCGGCGTGATCATGCAGGATGTGAGGACGCTGAATGGTGGTTTGACACGTATCGGTGGATATCTGGAGTCTGACTATGGTCCGAGATTGCCAGATACCGTCTTCGAACCATCGCTCTTCGACATGACGCGGAGCCTCGCTGGCTACGACAAACCATTTGATGTGGTTGTCTACGGGGACAGCTTCTCAACGAGCACGCGTCGTGGCTGGGCTAACACGCTGGCGGCCCGGACCGGATTGTCGATTCTTGTCATCCATTGGTCGGCCGCGCCGTTGAAGAGGGTACTGGCGTCACCCATCTTTCGATCGGATCCACCGCGCTTGCTCATTTTGCAAACGGTGGAACGAGCTGCAATACGGCGTCTTGTTCGGATCGATCGTCTCTATCAGCGCGCGGAGCATGATGCAATCGGCGCCTCCCTTTCTGGCAAGGTGCCTGATACCATCCCCGTTGAGTCGTCGGAGGCGGTTACCCAAGTTGCGGCGCGGAGTCCACTGTCATGGTCGCGGCGAGTTGAGATTGCTGTTGGCTATGCCCGCAAGTCGCTCCTGCGCGAGGCGCTGGGAATCAACACCACGCGAGTAGTCAAGGTCCGGATTACGCAGCCAGCTCTCTTCTCGCATCGCGCACAGGACTTCATGCTGTTGCTGGATACCGATTGGGACAAGCAAGCCGTTACAACGGACGAGATTGTGAGCGCACGTCGTGGCTTGGAGAGATTACGCCAAGATGTCGAGGCCAATGGCATCACGCACTTTCGTGCGATGATTTTTCCCGACAAGCTGACGTGCTATGGCCCATATCTCGAAGATCCTGATCTCCGCTGCAGCAGTGTGATTCCACGTCTCGAGCAGGCGGGGGGGAGTGACTTGATCCGCATCGACAAGCCTCTGGTCGCCGCGATCGAGCGCGGCGTCGTTGATGTCTACTACCCACACGACACGCACACTTCAGCGATCGGCTACAAGATCGCTGCTGACTACGCCTTCGATCATCTGGTTGCTGCCGGTGTTTTCGAAGTCACACGCGACTAAGGCTGCGACCGTCGCTCCGCTGCGATCGACACCCGCCGCGCCTCGGCCGGTTGCTGGTGGCCAGCGATGACGATCGCGCACCCGGCGCCTGCCAATCGTTCCAGTGCCGTTTCGACTGCCGTTATTCCTGCGTCGTGCTGGGCAGCGTAGGGTTCATCGAGCAGGAGCAGCGGCGCGTCCTTCATCAGCGTTCGCAGTAGTGCGCAGCGTTGCGCTTCGCCACCTGAGAGTTCGCCGGGGTAGCGGTCGAGGAGCGTTGTCACTTCCAGTTCTGCAGCGATCGTGGCGAGTCGCTGTTGTATTGCAGCGTCCTCGGTTGTCGCGGCCTTGCTCGCTGCCAAGCTGCACTGCTTGCGAATCGACAGGTGTGGCCACAGCCCCAGCCCCTGTAACAGCATCGAGCACGGCCGCGCCCACGGTTGCGTGCTCTGCATGTCTTGGCCGCTGATTCGGATCGTGCCGCTGTCGGCCGCGATCAGACCCGCGACGAGTTGCAGCAGCGTGCTCTTGCCGGATCCATTGGGTCCGGCGAGCCAGACCCGCTCGCCGGCGGCAACTTGCAGAGACAACGGGCCCAGCTGGAAGCTGCCGCGTGCAAACATCAGATCGACGACTTCTAGAATTGCCTGGGGCGCGGCAGCTGCAGTCATGGTGCAGACGCCGAGGGTCCGTACATCTCGCGGATCGCGTCGTGCCATTCGGCCAGGGATCGGCAGCGGATGAATGCGGCCTTGGCCTCGTCCGGGCGCGGGTGGTGTTTGGAGAACTGAATCCCGAACTTGCGCATCATCTTCGAGGCGCGGTGTTCGCCATGCAGCGCGACCGAGAAGCGGTAGTGTTCGAGCAAGACGCTCCGTTGTTCTTCGAGGGTCGGCGTCATCGGTGTTTCGCCGGCCATCAGTTGGCGCGTTTGCTGGAAGATCCACGGGTTGCCGATGCAGCCTCGCGCGACCGAGACGGCATGCACGCCGGTTGCATCGAGCATGCGAAAGACGTCCGCCGCTTCCCAGATGTCCCCGGAACCGAAGATCAACCGGTCGGGATAGCGCGTTGTCAGATCGCGTAGAAACTGCCAACGCGATGGACCGACGTATTTCTGTTCGACGGTGCGGCCATGCACGGTCGCCCAGACGTAGCCCTCGTCGTAGAGCGCCTCGAAGATCCGGTCGAAGTTCTGCTCCATTTCGGGGGTGTCGTCCCAAGCTCGCCGCAGTTTGACCGACGTCGGGATCTCGGCCGGGACCGCCGCGCGTACGGCACGCAAGACATCGATCGCCTCCTCCGGTGCCGTTAGGAAGTGGCCACCGCGGTTCGCCTTGCTGACCTTCTTCACCGGGCACGCAAAGTTGACGTCGATGACGTCGAACCCCATCGCGGCCAGCACTTGCGCTGACTGTGCCATCTCATCGGGGTGCGTCCCCATGATCTGGCCCGCAATCGGGTGGTCGTCGAGGCCGCCCAACAACCTGATCAGCCCCCAAGCCTTCCAGTGTTTCCAGTCCCACTGTGACTCTTTGGATCTGCCCAGTCCCGAACAGGTGGCCCAAGCCGCCGGAGGGGCTGCGGATGAACACGTCCGGGTGGGCAAGGCCAGAGCC
>JBCCHQ010000145.1:0-16876 GCA_039028735.1 Planctomycetota bacterium
CTCGGCACACGCATCCGCCAGCACATCTAGCGACCCTTCAATGAAGTTTGGCGACTCATGATGATCGATGAGCGCGGTTGTACCCTGACGCAACGAGTCGGCAACGTAGTAGCGAGCGGACGCCCGGAGCGTCTCTTCATCGAGAGCACGATCGAGCTTCCACCACAGCCGCTCTAGGATCTGCACGAAGTTTTGAGGGGTCGGAGTCGCGTCGGGAATGCCGAACGGAGCCAAGCCGCTATAGATATGCGTATGGGCGTTGACGGCTCCAGGCCAGACCCAGGCACCCTCGCAATCGAGCTCCTCGTCCCATTCGCCTGGCGGCGGGCCCAGCTCGATGCAATCGATCTGGCTCCCACGAACGCCGACGTAGGATCCCACCTCGGTCGGTCCCAGCAGGATAGAACGCTCGCTCATTTCTTCCGCCGTATCCGGCCAACACTCATCGCCTGCGCCGCTGGAGAGTCCTTCATTGGTAGCGTCATCCGTCGCTCGCCATCGAAGCGCTCGAGGGCCCCCGCGACTGCAGCGGCGGTCGGGACCAACCCAATCTCGCCAACCCCCTTCGCGCCGAAGGGTCCCTCGGGTTCGTGCTCTTCGACAAGAATCACTTCGACGTCTGGCATGTCTTTCGCGCGCAGCACACCGATCTCGCGCAACTTGACCGTCACGGGCATTCCGTTTTCGCAGGGAAGATCCTCGGTCAGCGCGTATCCCAACCCCATGTGCACAGATCCTTCGACCTGCCCCGCACACAACGTCGGGTTCACGACACGACCCACATCGTGCGCGGCGACCACCTTGTCAACACGGCCATCACCATCGAGGACGCAGAGCTGCGTCGCGTACCCAAACGCGGTATGCGTCTTGATCTTGTCAGTTGCCTGCCCCGGCGCCGTCGTGTCGTCGATGACGATGTCGGCCGCGTAGACTTCGCCGACCAACTGGTCGAGACTCTTTCCGGAGTCGAGAGCCGCCTTCAGCTTCGTGGCCGCCGACTGCACTGCACGACCGCCGAAGAGGGTCGCACGCGATCCTGTTGTCTGGCCGCAGCCCAGCGCGTAGGTCGAGTCGACCTTGGGATGGAACAGCTGCGAAGGAAGCCCAGTCACCTCGACAGCGAACTGCACGAGGACCGTCAACAGCCCCTGCCCCATCTCGGTGTAGCCATTATAGAGCGAGATCGTGCCATCCTTCTCGACGACCAGCCGCGCCTTCCCCCACTCCTCGGCACCGTTACCAATGCCGCTATTCTTGATCCCACACGCAATCCCCAGCGCTTTCCCCTGTTGCTGGTATTGGTCGTAGTGTGGCTTGATCGCTTCGAGCGTCTTGCGAATCCCCACTGACTTCTCGAGCACTTGCCCCGTGCAGAAAACGTCGCCGACCTCAACGGCATTGCGCCACCGAATCTCCCAGCGATCGATTCCAGCCGCGTCCGCCAACATGTCGATAGCACCCTCCAACGCGAAGTGTGCCTGGTTGGCCCCAAAGCCTCGCATCGCGCCACAAGGTGGATTGTTCGTGTACGCAGCGACGGACTCGACATCGACATTGGGCACCCGGTACGGGCCGCAGGAGTGTCCGGCCGCCCGCTCCAGCACCTTGCCACCGACACTGGCGTAGGCACCGGTGTCACCGAGCATGCGCGCTTGGACCGCTGTGAGTCTGCCATCGGCATCGCAGCCGACGACGTAATCCATCGAAATCGGATGCCGCTTGGGGTGCATGCGGATCGACTCTTCGCGCGACAGAGTCACCATCGCCGGGCGCCCGGTCGCGTGCGCGAGCAGCGCCGCGTGGGCCTGGATCGACATGTCTTCCTTGCCACCGAACGCGCCGCCGTTGGGAATCAACTCGACGAAGATCTGATCCTCTTCGAGCCCCAGAAACGACGCAACCTGACGGCGGTCGTCGAAGACGCCCTGCCCTTGGCTCTTGAGATGGAGACGGCCGTCGGGCAGCGGTAAGGCAACGGCCGACTCTGGCTCCAGAAACAGATGTTCGATGCGCTGGGTCTTCCAAGTGCCACGAACAACGTGGGCGCTGGCGGCCAACGCGGCGTCAGCGTCACCACGCCGAATCGTCGTCGTTGCGAGCCGATTCTCCTTGACCGGGTTCACCTGCGGCGCGTCGTCCTCGATCGAACGCTCTGGGGTCAGGACCGGTTCGCGCACTTCGTAGTCGACAGCCACAAGGTCTGCAGCCTTGCGCGCGTTCGCCTCAGTATCTGCAGCGACAACGGCAAGCACATCGCCGACACAGCGCACTTCCTCGCCGACTGCGACAAACCCCGGCCAATCAGCGTAGATCAGGCCATAGTAGCGTTCTCCGGGCACGTCATCGGCAGTCAGCACCTTCACGACACCGGTCGCCGCAGCCGCGGCCGCAACATCGATTTTCTTCACGAGGGCCCGCGGGTGTGGCGATAAGACAACCGCGCCATGGATCATGCCCGGCTCTGTCATGTCGGCAACGAACGGGCGGTCACCGAGTGCCAGCTCTTCACCACGATAGCGCCCCAGCGATTGCCCGACGCGACCGTCGCGACAGACGTCGATTGCACCACCGTTTCGACGCGCCTTGGCGAGAAGATCAATGCCATCGAAAATCCGCAGGTAACCGGTGCAACGGCACAAGTGCACGTTCAGCGCTTTGGCCATCTCATCGCGGCTCGGCGCTTCGTTGCGATCGACCAGCGCCTTGGCGGCGAGAGCAATCCCCGGCGTGCAAAAGCCGCACTGCAAGGCGCCGGCGGCTGCGAACGCCCCTGCGATCTGCTCACGCTCAGCCTCATCGAGCCCCTCCAGCGTTACGACGTCGCGCCCAGCAATCTTGCTGGTCGGTAATGCGCACGTCGTCTTGGGTGCCCCGTCGATCAGCGCCAAACAACATCCGCACTGAGCCTGTGGGCTACAGCCGTTCTTCGTCGATGTGATCGCGCAACGGGTACGCAGCGTTTCGAGCAACGTCTCGTCGGCTTCCGGAGTTACAGCACAGGGCGCCCCGTTGAGGGTGAAGTTGATTGCAGTCATCGACTCTCCTGTTGAGTGGCCCCTCATGGTACTTGCGACACCCGACTTTTTCGAGAGCCCCTTCCAACCGATGTCGAGGATGGCGATCATGTGGGCTTCTCGCTCTCCTGTTCGAGCAGGGCGAGTGATCCAAGAAGGGAGTCCCAGTGGCACGCACGGTGAAGTCGGGTTTGATTCAGTGCGCAAACCCAATCAACGATGAGTCGCGCAGCGTCAGCGAGATCCAGCAGGCAGCGCTCGAGAAGCACATACCGTTCATCGAGGCTGCCGGAGCGGCCGGCGTCGAGATCCTGTGCCTGCAGGAAATCTTCAACGGTCCGTACTTCTGCCCCAGCCAAGACTCCCGATGGTGTGATGCCGCCGAAGCAGTCCCGGGCCCGACGACCGAGACGATCGCTGCTTACGCAAAGAAGTATAGAATGGTCATCATCGTGCCAGTGTACGAGCGAGAGCAAGCGGGCGTCTATTACAACACCGCAGCCGTGATCGGCCCCGACGGCGAGTACATCGGCAAGTATCGCAAGAACCACATCCCGCACACAGCTGGGTTCTGGGAGAAGTTCTTCTTCAAGCCAGGCAACCTTGGCTACCCGGTCTTCGAGACCCCCTACGCAACGATCGGCGTCTACATCTGCTACGACCGTCACTTCCCAGAGGGCGCGCGACTGCTGGGCTTGCATGGCGCTGAGATCGTCTACAACCCGTCGGCGACAGTAGCGAGCCACTCGCAATATCTCTGGCAGCTCGAGCAACCGGCGCACGCTGTTGCCAACGGCTACTTCATGGGGTGTGTCAATCGCGTCGGCAACGAGCCGCCTTGGAACATCGGCCGCTTCTACGGCAACAGCTACTTCGTCGATCCGCGTGGGAACATCATCGCCGAAGCCTCAGAAGAGGAAGACGAACTCGTCACAGCAGACCTCGACCTCGACATGATCGAGGAAGTCCGCCGCCAGTGGCAGTTCTATCGCGATCGCCGTCCGGAGAGCTATTCGCACATGACGTCGCAAGACCCTACCGCGTCGAGTAGCGGCTGAGCCGTTGCTGGCCGCAGTGGCCATCGATCAAGGGCAGCTATTGGTCGCGCACAGCCCCAGAGATGTCTCTGGGCCGACTCCGCAGTTGATCGGCCCGGGAGCGGGCGGCGGTGCGCCCGAGTTGAAGAGATAGTTCAACAGACCAGCAACGTCATCGAGGACATGCGCTCCGTCGCCATTGAAGTCGGCTGCGTCGGGGCACGCAGCCGCAGACCCACCGACGAACAAGTAGTCCAACATCGCAACGACGTCGAGTAGGTCGACGGACCCATCATCAGAGAAGTCACCGCGGCGATACTGAACGGGCGGCACGCCGACGCGCACTTCGATCGCTGAGATCTTGGCATTGTCGACGACGCCAGTCAAAACGATGGTCACGGCACCATCTTGAACACTGATGTTGGTGAACTGCTGCACATCCGCCGTCACGGCGCCCACCGACTGCGTTGGGTCGTAGTCGATCAAGCTTGCTTGACCGTTCTCGATCGAGACGTTGAACACTCGCTGGCCAACCCCACCGGGCCCACCACCGGGCGCGCCCCAATAGATCTCAGCAAAGTGCAGAAAGACATCTACCAAGTCCACGTTGCTGCCGACGGGTATGTCGTACGTCGCATCCCCGAAACGTTCGGAGTGGTACAAGACGTCGAGAGCGGTATCAGCGATCGGATTCGGCGCCGTCAGCGTCGAGCCTCCGGTGAAGTAGGTGTCCGCCATCCACGTGTCGCCGCCGATCGTTACTTCGGGGCCACCGCAGTTGACGAACGCGAGCGGTGTCGTTGCGCCCGCCGGCATCGGCACGATGATGTTCACCGAATCGATGATACCGGTACCTGTCATGTCAGCGTTGACCAGCTCCAGTGCAACGCTGTGAGGACCTGGGGACAACGTTGCGATCGTCAGCGGGTCCAGCGAGAAATGAGACATCACGACGCTGTCGTCGATCAGTAGCCGCACGTGCGTGCCCGTCGCCTCCACAACCCAGTTCTGGACCGCAAACGTCACTTCGAACGGTGGCGTTACCTGCGAACTGCCAACGGGGGTCAAGATCGAGATCGTCGGCGTGGGAGGCGGCGGGGCAATAACGCTGATGTTGATCTCATCGAACGTCTGCGTCGCCACGCCCGCCGCATCGACCAAGGTCACGCGCAAGACGTGGGCGCCGGCGGCCAGCGCCGTCACGGTGAAGGGGTCCGACGAGTCCGTGAGCTCGACTTCCAGGCCGTCGATGTCTAGACGTACCTGCTCGGTCCAATTCGACAGAGCAAAACTGACGTCGAACGGCACCATCACGTCTGCGCCGTCAGCCGGGGCCAAGATTGTGACGCTGGGTATGACCGGTACGTCGACCGTGATCTCGTCGAAGATCCCGGTCAGCGTGTGATTCGCTTCGGCAAGCTCCAAACGAATCGTATGTTGCCCCGGGGAGAGGAAGTCGATCGGGATCGGCGCCAACGTCATGTGGCTACCCTGCGGCACGCCGTCGACCGAATAGTGCAGATGCGATGACCCAGGAGCGACCGTCCAATTGCTGACAGCAAACGCGACGCTGAACGGTGGCTGGACGCTGGAGCCGTCGATCGGGGCCACGATGCTGATCTCCGGCGGTAGCGGCATCGGGTTGTTCGTACCGCCGAAGATCTCCAACGCCGACAGCTTGGCACCGTCGATGGTGCCGGTGAACTGCACAGTCAGAGTTCCGTCGACGACCAAGATGTCCTCGAACAACTGCACCGTAGCTGCTACAGGGCCTACCAGGTCGACGATATTGAAACTGTTGAGGCTCGCTTGTCCACCCTCGATGGAAACCTCGAAGACCCGCTGTCCACCGGCTCCCCCCGGCGCTCCCCAGAAGATCTCGGCAAAGTGCAGAACCAAGTCGTACTCACCAGCGGCCGGCACCGGGATCTCGTACGAGAAATCACCGAAGCGTTCGGTCTGATACAGGACGTCGTCGGTCGTCCCGGAGATCGGCGTCGGGTTCGAGAACGTGCTGCCACCGCTGAAGTACATGTCCGCGTCCCAGGTCTGGCCACCCGTATTGAGCTCCGGCCCCCCGGCGTTCAATCGAATCAGCGTATCGGGAGCGGCCGGGACCGGCACCATGACTGTGACTTCATCGAAGTATCGCGTCAGCGTCTCATCGGGGTTCTGCAGCGTCACCCGCAGCGTGTGTGGGCCCGGTGCCAATCCTGTCACCGAGAACGCGCTACCATTGTTGGTGTGGCCAACTTCTACGCCGTCGACGTCCAGACGAACATGGGGATCTGCGTTGGCGACGAAGAAGCTCACGGTCAGGTCGGCGTTCACTGTTGCGCCGTTGTTCGGTGACGTGATTGCGATCGACGGCGGTGCGGGGGCCGATGGGACAACGCCAGGCTTGAACACTTCGAGCGCGGAGATCTTGGCGTTGTCGACGTTCGTCGTCAGCACCACTGATACGAATCCGTCCTGCACTGATATGCCGTTGAATTCTTTGACGACTGCCGTCGCTGCACCGACGTCGTCGAAGATGTCGTAGTTGTTTAGCGTACCTTGCCCACCTTCGACGTTCACCGTGAACACGCGCATCCCCGGCGCACCGATCCCACCGCCAGGCACGCCGAAGAACATCTCTGCGAAGTGCAGGTGCACGTCGTATTGACCGGCTTCCGGTACTGGAATCTGGTAGCTACACGATCCAGCGCGCTCGCTCTGGTAGAGCACGTCATCGGTCGTGCCAGCAACTGGGATCGTGAACGGGTAGCTCTGACCGCCAGTGAAGTAGGTGTCGGCCATCCAAGTCTCGCCGGCTGCAGTAGTCTGCGGGCCGCCGGCATTGATCCGCACGATCGACTCCGTCTGGGAGAACGGCACGTACGTGATCTGAGTCGTCGCGGTCAACCCGACGAGATCCGTGATTCCGGTCGCGGTCACGGTAATCGGAACATCGTCGGGCAACGGGGCCGTCGTCAGTTCCACGGTGCGCCCATCGGCTTGCAACACCGCACCGGTGACATTGACGCTGGGGTTCAGCACATAGCTCGCAGCGCTGCCGGCTGTCGCATTCGTAACCGTTTCACTGAATCGCACGACGAGTGATGTCGGCGCCACCATGTCCACGAACAGCAGATACGGCGGTAGCGTGTCGGTACTGACACCGGCACCCTGAAACTCGACATAGTTCAGATCGAACAGATTCGTCGCGCCAACACTTCCTTGGAACAAGAAGTACAAGTCATGCTTGCCACCTGGATTCGTCAACGGCACGAGGAGGTCCGACCATTGGTTGGTACCGCCGGTATCTGGCACCGTCGCGACTGACAACACCGGTCCTGTCGGTGAGCCGAGCCGCAGCTCGATCGTCCCTCCCGCGCTGTCCGATGCAACACGGTACAACACACCGTCGATCCCCTGCAGGTTGCGCCCTTCGAACTCGATGTAGGAACCCACAGTAAGAGCGCGCACCGCGAACAGCCCGCCACTCAGCGAGTCAGAGTTCGGCAGAATCTGCACAGCATTCGCGCTATCGAAGAACTCTGCTTCTTTGCGCTTGGGATGCAGCTTGATCTGCTCGAATGATTTGAGGCCATTGTTGTCGGTGTAAGTCGCGTTGATCGCCCAGAACAAATCCTCTAGCCCCTCGACGTCGTGCGTGTGCACGAGATCGAAGGAACCATTGCAACCCTGTTGTGGGCTGCCGTCGTGCGCGTGCTCGAGGTGCCCCAGCGACGGGGTCACGGTCACGGCACTGCACGGTATCGTGCCAGCGTCCGTCGAACCGTCTTCGGCATCGGTTGCAGCCGCCACATACTCGACCGTGTGATTCCATTCGATCAGGCCGCCGTCGGGGGGCGAGTTGATCAACACGACAGGGAAGTTGTTCCCGGAGTAGATCGTGACGTTTGCGACGCCGAGCCCGCCCTGGTCATCGGTTAGACGCAGCTGGGCATTGAAGTCACCAGGCGTCGTGTACGTGAACGTTGGGTTCGGCGCCGTAGAGTCGATGACGCCATCGGTGTCGAAATCCCACTCGATCGAGAAGGGATTACCGTCTGGATCGAAACTGCCAACGCTCGAGAACATCACCGTCAACGGTACCGGCCCTGCTGCGGGTTCGGCACTCAGAGCCGGTACAGGCAGCTGGTTTGGCACGACGCCGGTGTAGTCGTAGCGGGTTAGCTTGCCACTAGCGACATTCGACTGACAGCAACCGACACCGTACTCGAGAACATAGAGGTGATGGTCTGGCCCCAGCTTTACATCGAGGAAGCCACTGCCCGTGACCACCGATCCTGCCCAGTGAAAGGGCGTATTCGTGACGTTGCCCTGGGCATCTAGCTGCGCAATGAAGATCTTGCTGGTGTTGAAGTCGAAGTAGAACCACAAGCCGTCGAACTGACTGGGCAGCTTACCGACACTTTGCACCGCTGAGTCGAATCGATACAACGGTCCCGGCAAGTAGCACTTGTGGAAGAACGACAACAGCGCCGGCTGTGCTGCGGGAAGAACCACGGGGCCGGTGTTCCACTGCGAATCATTCGTCGGCGCAGCCGGATCGAAGTAGTAGTTCAGGTAAGTGTTTCGATACGGTTGATTGTCGCCAATGAAGTGCGGCCAACCACTGTTGCCCGCCACCATCGTGAGGTTCAGTTCGTCTGTTCCCTGCGGCCCGTCTACCCCAGCTTGACTCGCATCCGGACCAACATCCCCCCAGAGCAACCAATTGGTGACGGGGTCGATGAACATCTTGTAGGGGTTACGACACCCCATGACATAGATCTCGGGGAGGCCGCCGTTGCCCCCTGGAAACAGATTGCCATTCGGGATGGCGTAGGTGCCATCTGGGTTCGGCTTGATCCGCAAGATCTTGCCGCGCAGATCCATCGTGTTCGCTGACGATTTCTCCGCGCTGTTGTTCGGGTTGTTCTCATCGAGCGCAGAGTACGCACCGTGCTGTGCGTTGTCTCCCGTTGCGATGTAGAGATTCCCGGCAGTGTCGAACTCGAGGTCGCCTGCCGCGTGGCAGCAAGAGACGCGCTGCGTCGGCCACTCCAAGACAATCACTTCCGACCCGAGATCCAGCGTGTCACCATTCATGTGGAAGCGTGAGACACGGTTGACCGATTGGCTCTGCGGAGAATAGTGCAAGTAGAGGAAGTTGTTCACAGCAAACGAAGGATCGAATGCGATGCCGATCAAACCATCCTCGAGCCCCGAGAAGACAGACAGGGATCCTGCACTAACGGTCGCCTGGATGTTTGGTTTGTAAATCTTGATCTCGCCGCCGCGATCCAGAATGAAGATCCGGCCGTCGGGCGCAAACTCGAAGTCGACAGCATTCTGAAGATTGCTGACCAACGTCACCTTCTGAAAGTCGGCAGCACCGGGCACACTCTGCGCCGCGGCCATGACAACAGACAGTAACGAGAAACAAAACGCAGCGAGCGATAGGATCCGCGGCATCGGTGAAGTCCTCATGTTACTAGCACAATAGTAGCCTGGTGGGCGAAGCAGGAGGATACGGTGCCAGCCAACTCATCGGCGAGTCGCGACCCAAAACAGCGACGCTAGCCCCGTAAATGCGGCCCCCCCGCTGATTCAAGGCTATCGATTGGGAGCCGGTTTGCCAGCCGAAAGACGCGCGGTCAGCCATGCGAACGAGTTCGCTGTGAGAGGAGCGACTGGCAAGATACCGCCAGATCTCTAGTTAGGGGCTGCGTCCCCGAGCCACAGCGCGACTTACGACCCAAATTCGGCGCGTAAGTTGCCGAAATCGCGACACCGGATTTGGACGCTGAGAGCGTTCTCGCTGTGACTACGGCTGCGCCTGCGGTGCGACGAACACGGTGCGCCGGTAGTGCCGTAGCTCTTCGATCGACTCTCGAATGTCGTCGAGTGCACGGTGACTGCGACTCTTCGGCGGCACGCTGGCGAACGTCTGTGGGTACCAGCGTCGCACCAGTTCCTTGACCGTCGACACGTCGACGTTGCGGTAGTGCAGGTAGGCTTCGAGCTGCGGCATGTAGGCGCTCAAGAACCTGCGGTCTTGGTGAATCGAGTTTCCGGCCAGCGGCGCCTCACGCTCGCCAACGTGCGCCCGTACGAAATCAAGCGTTTGCTGTTGGGCATCTTGCTCGGACGTCTGCGACGCGCGAACCCGCTCGGTCAAACCAGAGTCGCCGTGGTGCTGGCGGTTCCATTCATCCATGGCGGCGAGCAGAGCGTCGTCTTGATGCACGATCAGCTCGGGTCCCTCAGCGACGATCTCGAGATCGGCGTCGGTGATCAACGTCGCGATCTCGAGGATGCGCTCCCGTGCGGGATCGAGCCCGCTCATTTCCAGATCCATCCAAACGAGTAGGGACATGCGCCGTTCGCTCCTTCACGGCCCAAGAGACCACAACGGCTGATCGCGGGCACGAGAATTTGCTGACATTTCCACGCCGGCGTTGGCGGGGGCCTCGCGTGCGCGAGCCGGATGGCCAAAAGAAAACGCTGCCCCGAACAAGGGACAGCGTTCTCCATTCAGACCCAAACGGGTAAACGCCGCTTACACGGCGTCGATAATCTCTTGTGATAGCCCCGGAAACTTTTGCAGGTACTCAGCGCGGTCGACCTTCAGGCGGTCAACGAACTTCTTGTACTCGTCCTCGCGGCCTTGCTCCGAGTAGAGAGCTCGCGGGTTCAAGACACCCGCCCCCTCTTCGATACCGGGGCAGCTCTTCGCGACATGGTAGCCGAAATCGGGATCTTGCTCCCACTCGATCGTGCCTTCGGCGATCCCTTTGACGATTGCACTGGAGTGGCCGATCTTCACCTTCTGCGAGCGGTCGTCAGAATCGGGCCCACCGACACGCCCCGTGTTCATCACGTAGACTTCGAGCGGGTTCTTCTGCATCAGCTCCAGGAAGCGGTTGCCCTGCTGAGCATGCAGCAGCGGGAAGAACGGGTTGGTGCCCGGAATGCGCAGCGCCTTGCCCGCTTCGTCGGCGCCACCAGCACTCGTGCCCTGCGTTTCGCCGAGCATGAAGTAGGCAGCCGCCTGCCGGGCGTCGAGCTTGCAGACGCCGGGGATAATGTTCTCGTTGCGATTGAGGATCAGTAGCACTTCAGCCGGTCCGGCCTCGCGCGCGTCCATCGCACCGTCGATATCTTCCATGCGGATGACAGCGCGGCCATTTTGTGTGTAGCTTTCGTCGAAGTAGTCGAGCTTGCCGCTGTCGTCTTGCGAGACGTTCTCGAGATAGGCTTCGCGGCGGGCGACGGCCGCATGGATCGTCGGCTCATCCTTGGCGTTCAAGCCGAAAGTCTTGGCGAAGCAACCATTCTCAGTCGCGTAGGTGCGACCATTGGGCATCCACGCAACGAAGTCGTCCTGCACCGGGCACGAATCATTCTGCCGCGTGAACGTCGTCGTTGTCTTCCCGGTGCCCGATAGGCCGACGATCAAGAACGTGCGTGCACGGTCGCCGACGGGGATCACCTTCAGACCAGCGTGGAGAGGCAGCCCGCCACGAGCGTAGACGCGCTGGTTCCACATCCGCAGGCCACCCTTCTTCGACTCGCCAAAGTAGTCGGAGTTGAGGACTCGCGTGACACCGGCTTCCAAGTCGACAGCAATCAACCGGTCATCCGGGTAACCCTCGGCCTTCAAGTTCGGCGTGTAGATCACGACGAGTTCCGGCGTGAACGTCGCTTCGTCCCCAGGCTCCAGCGGGTAGTAGAGCAGGTTCTGCATCGCCGCGATGTTGGCGTTGGCTTTCTCCATCATCAGGCGCGCGGGAGTGCGAAACTCCGGGTCGTTCCCGATATAACCGTCGACGACAATCATGTCGGTCTTGGCAATGTAGGCATCCTGCATCTCTGCGACGCGCTGCCCTTCGGCGCGCGTAATGCACTGATCGGAATGGCGCGACGTGTCATCATCAATGATGTACGTCGAGCGCTTCGATCGAGAGACGACCTGGGTGCTTACGTTGAAGTTGTCGAACTCAGTCGGGCGTGCAGTGCCCATCTGGGATGTCAGCTCACGAAGTGTGTCGGCGTCGGGCCGCATCACCACTGACTTCGGTTCAACCGGGAGACAATGGGTGGATGCCATGAGACGCGTCCTTTCTGTCAGATGGAGGTCCGCGACGATCTCGGCGATGCGTCCTTTGGGACCAGCGTGCTCTGGGCTAAAGACGGGCAGCGTACTCCTCGCCCCTGTCGTTGGCAATGGACCCCGAAGCAGAAACTTCGTGACTCTCAGGGTACTATTTGGCGGGTTCGTGCCACCTTGAGGAGAGCATGCCTGAGCCGCAGACCGAGACCGTTCTGATCGAGATCCAGGGGATGCGATGCGCCAGCTGCACGGGCGCAGTTTCCCGGTCGCTGTTGGCCACCCCCGGGGTGCGGCAGGCCGAGGTCGTCTTGGCCGATGATTCGGCACGCGTCGAGTTCGAAGGCCCTGCCTGCACGACGGATACGATTCTGGAGGCGGTCGCTGCGGCCGGCTTCGAGGGGCACATCGCCGACGGCCGGACCCTAGCAGAAGGGCCCGCCGAAGATGCCGCAGCCGGCGTACCAGCACTGCGGCGGAGCTTCCTCGTAGCGCTCACACTCAGCGCCCCGTTGCCGATCTTGATGCACGGCCCGTTCGATCCAGGGTGGGCCTTGTGGGTGCAGGGAGCGCTGGCTCTCGCGGTCCAGATCGGCCCTGGGCGGACCTTCTATCGCAGCGCTTGGCTGTCGCTGCGACACCGCTCGCCGAATATGGATGCGCTCGTCGTCACCGGCGCCGTGGCCAGCCTCGTGTTCTCCTTGGCCAGCCTCATGGGGTGGTTCCCAGACTCGCCGGTCTTCTTCGAGAGTGCAGCCTTGTTGATCACGTTCGTCAGCCTCGGCAAATGGCTGGAGGGGCGCGCCCGCCAGAGCGCTCGGACCGCTCTGCGCGCGCTACTGGACCTGACCCCTCCGACCGCGCGACGGATCGACGGGGGCACCGAGACGATCGTGCCCGCCACGACACTCGAGGCGGGGCATCGCGTCTCCGTCCGTGCAGGCGAGACGATCCCTGCCGATGGCGTCATTCGAAGCGGCGAGACCACCGTGGACGAATCGATGCTGACCGGCGAAGCCACACCGATCCCGAAACAGATTTGGGACGACGTGATCGGCGGATCCATCAACGAAGGAGCGCCGATCGAGGTCGAAGTGACAGCGACCGGAACGGCCACGGTCCTCGCCGGAATCGTCCGGATGGTGCGCGCAGCGCAAGCTGACACGCCGCCGATCCAGCGACTTGCAGATCGTCTCTCGGCCGTGTTCGTTCCCATCGTGATCGCGTTGGCGGGCGGCGTCGGCGTTGCTTGGTGGCTTGCAGGCGCCACCACGACGACAGCGTTCATCCACGCGACTGCCGTCGTTGTTGTTGCTTGCCCCTGCGCTCTCGGGCTCGCTACACCTACTGCAATCCTCGTAGGCAGCGGCATCGCGCTGCGCCACGGCATCTTGGTCCGCAGCGGCAGCGCTCTCGAAACGCTGGCCCGTGTCACACATATCTTTCTCGACAAGACCGGGACGCTGACCGACGGCCACTTCGAGCTGCAGCGCGTCGTGCCGGCCGCTGGCAGCAGCAACGAGGAAGTACTCGCGACCGCGGCCGCGCTCGCGCGCCACTCGACACATCCCGTCGCAGTAGCGATTGCGGCAGCGGCACCAACGGCCGTGCGGCGCGGTGTCGTCAGCGTCGAGGAGCATCGAGGTCTAGGCCTTTCGGGCAATAGCGCTGAGGACGAGCGTGTCGCGATCGCCATCGGGCGCCGCAGCTTCCTGCGAACCCGCGGCGTCACGATTCCAGAGGGCACGACGAACTCGCCGACCGAAGTCGGTGTCGCACGCGGCAACGAGTGGCTGGGCAGCATCGAACTACGCGATCGTCCCCGCCCAGGTGCCGCTGCAGTCATCGCAGATCTCCGGCGTGCCGGAGTGACGCCGATCTTGCTGACCGGGGACCGCGCTGGGGCAGCGCACGGCACTGCTGACGCTGTCGGTATCCCTGCCAGCGACGTCCACGCGGAGCTGCTTCCCGGAGACAAACTGCAGCACGTCGAGCGCTGTGCTGCGCACGGGGCAACGACCGCCGTCGTCGGGGATGGCATCAACGACGCGCCCGCGTTGGCCGCTGCGGACGTCGGGATTGCCATCGGCTCGGGCACCGATGTCGCGAAAGAGACCGGAGCGATCGTCCTCGTGCGGAGCGACCTCCGCGACCTGCTGCGCGCGCGAACGCTGTCCGCTGCGACGCTGCAGCGCATCCGTCAGAACCTCGGTTGGGCATTCATCTACAATATCCTGGCATTGCCCATCGCGGCCGGTGTGTTCGCCCCCGATCTAGTCGGTGCGTGGGGGTTCTCTTTGCGGCCGGAGTATGCGGCGTTGGCGATGGCACTGTCATCGGTCTCAGTCGTCACGAACTCGCTGCTGTTGCGGCGCAAGGAAGCCGGGATCTTTGCAGCCGGCTCCGAGCAATAGGGCAGTCACCCCTGCAGCGAAGCCATCGAGAAGCGCCGTTGTTTCTGCCTGGCGTCTGCGCAACAATCGCAGCCCTGCTGCTGCCGGCCCAATGCAGGCCCAATCGCAGGATCGCGTGCAGGAACACATAACAGACAATGTCGGGCAAGCTCGAAACCTAGTGGCAACGGAGACCGTCGAACCGGATGCAAGCCGAGACAACGCGAGCGCAGACGTTGGCGGTGGTCGTCCCCGTGTACAGCGGCCAGGACTATCTCGCCGAGCTAGTCGATGAGCTCGCTAGCGTCAAGTCTGCCTGGGAACAGGCCGGCGCACCGATCTCGCTGGTCGAAGCGATCTTCGTCGATGATTGCTCCCGCGACCGCTCGCTGACGGTGCTTCGCGAACTCGAAGAACAGCACTCCTGGGTCCGGGTCGTCACGCTGTCGCGCAACTTCGGG
Organism: Planctomycetota bacterium; assembly: GCA_039028735.1. GTDB lineage: Bacteria > Planctomycetota > UBA8108 > UBA1146 > JAJFFE01 > JBCCHQ01. The sequence continues at coordinate 15,010 of JBCCHQ010000145.1, forward strand.
CAACATCCAGCAACCGTTGCTGGCGTACTGCACTCCTCGGCGGACTGGATCGCCACGCTGGACGAGGATCTACAACACCCACCCGAGCGGATCGAAGAGTTGTTGCGCGCCGCCGTCTTCGACGAACGTGACGTCGTCTATGCGCACCCCAAGGAACACGTGCACCAATCCGCTGTGCGCGATCTCGGCTCGCGAGGCTACAAAGGACTGCTCGCGCTCCTGACTGGAAACAAGCACATCCGCAGCTTCAACAGCTTTCGCCTTCTCCGCGGTAGCGTCGCGCGCGCTGCAGCCAGCGTCTGCGGCCACGAAACGTACTTCGACATCGCGATCGGCTGGTTCACGAACGCGATCGGTCAGATCGACTTGGACATCAAGGATCGACGCATGATCGCCGGGGCACGCAGTGGCTACAGCATCTGGCGCCTACTCAGCCATGCCCGTCGCCTGATCGTCTCGTCGCAGACGAAGACGCTACGCATCGGTGGCGCCGTCGGAGTGGTGGCAATCCTGATCGCGTTCGTGATGGCGATCAATACGCTGGTCAATCGCTACACAGGTACCGCCGAACTCGTCCAAGGGTGGGCATCGACGTTCTTGGCGATCTTGTTCTTCGGCGGCGTCTCATGCTTCCTCCTGGGAGTCCTGCTGGAATACGTCACTAGCGTCCTCCTGCATGCCCAAGGGAAGCCAACCTACTTCGCCGTCGATCGGACGGGGGATCGCACACTCCGCGAGTACTTCGAGGACCGCTCTTGATCCTGCTCGAAGATCACACCGCGAGCGAACCACGACGAGAGAGCAAGTACACCCGACCTGCAGCCATCGCCCTCTTCGGCGTCGGGCTGATCGGCAGCGCGATCCACGAGGCTCTCACTCGAGCCGGAAACTACTCTGCCGAAAGCGTGCCGACACCGTGGACCGACAGCGTGCAGCTACAGCAGCACCTCAAGACAATCGGCGAGCAACTACGAGCCACGGCCGGTAGACGCGGCTCCGCGCCGTTGGCTGTTGTCTGGAGCGCTGGGAGCGCCGGCTTCAACGCCACGCCAGAAGCAACAACCCATGAACTCGCCGCGTTCGAGGCCGTGCTGCAAATGACCCGGGACATCGCCAGGCAAGGCAACGGCGTGGCCCTGCATCTCGTCAGCTCAGCCGGCGGGCTTTTCGAGGGCACTCGACTCGTCGAGGCCAACACCGCGCCTTCACCGCAACGCCCCTACGGGGACTTGAAACTCGCACAAGAGCAACTCGCCGAGCAGGCAGCAACGCAGCTGCACTGTACGGTGTATCGCCCGAGCTCGATCTTCGGCAGCGTCAGCAGCCGCCACCGTATGGGGTTGATTCCGACCCTCGTCGTCAACGGCGCGTTGAATCGAGTGACCACGATCACGGGCGACCTGGCGACCCTGCGCGACTACGTCTGGGTGCGCGACCTCGCCACTCACATCGCTCGCCGCGTCCGCAATGGCACTACAAAACCAGGTCGCACAGTCCAGCTACTGGCATCGGGCAAGCCCACATCGATCGCTGAAGCCCGCACCCTGATCGAACGCGTGCTGCACAACCGCAAACTGCTCCTAGCACCCCAGCCGCAGAAGCAAAACGCACAGCACATCACGTTCTCCCCAACCGCGATTGCCCCCGACTGGCACCCCACCGCCCTGGAAACAAGCTGCCGCGCGCTCTACCAACAGTGGCTCCAGGGCGGCCTCGCCTAACCCCCCGCCCCCCGCCCTTCGCCCCTTCGCCCCTTCGCCCCTTCGCCCCTTCGCCCCTTCGCCCCTTGTCCTGAGCAACCCAATACATGGGTAACACCTATTGTCATTACATGGGTGACACACTTCCTGGACTTACGACAACGCGC
>JBCCHQ010000146.1:0-16798 GCA_039028735.1 Planctomycetota bacterium
AGATTGCGAGAAGCGCTTTGGCGAACTGGTTGCGCGAAGCGCCAAGCAAGTCGTAGAGAGCGTGCAAGAGGACCTGCCGGACAACAAGACGATTGGACCTAGGCTGGTCCAATCGAAAGGAAGAGTAGATTGCGATAAGCGCTTTGGCGGACTGGTTGCGCGAAGCGCCAAGCAGTATGCCAAAGCGCCGCAATCTACACGTCGTCGGTGAGCTCGACTTTCCAGTAGGCTTCGCTGAGGAACTTCTTCCACGACTCGCACGGTTCACCGTGGCGGAAGCGAGAGATGGCCGACCAGGAAGGACGTACCGCCGGCTTGCGTAGTTTCATGCCTGCTTCGGCGGGTGTGCGCGCGGCCTTCTTCTTGTTGCACTCGACACAGGCGACGGCGCAGTTCTCCCACGTGGAGCGACCGTCACGACTGCGCGGAATGATGTGGTCGATTGTCAGTTCCTTGCTGCCTGGTTGCGCGCCGCAGTACTGACACGAGTATTGGTCGCGTCGATACAGGTTCAGGCGGGAGAACGTGACGGTTTGATCGCCCATGCCGCGATAGCGGGTCAACAAGATGACTTCCGGCGGCGTGAGGTCGAGGCGTTGCGACCGGATGCGGTACTCGGAGTAGCGCTGCGCGGCTTCACTGACCGTGTTCCACGAGTCGATGTCGTGGACCTCGTACGTGACGGGATCGATGATCCGGGCAGATCCTTTGGCAACGAGGCCGATTGCGACGCGCGTTGTCGTCGTCTGGATCGGCTTCCAGTGGCAGTTGAGAACCAGCGTCGGAAGGCGCAGCGAGGCGGCGAGCGGCTTGGAGGAAGGGGGCGGAGCACCTACTTCCTTCGTTGCAGAAGCTTTCTTGGTCAAGTTGGCCTTCCTCCTTTCGCCCACCGGGATTCTATCCACGGATGGGAGCAGGACAAGCAGAGGGTCTCCTATTCCGTTTATCGAGACGTTGGCGGCGCTGCTGAAGGGGCAGGGGCTTGCACACGCGAAAGTTATCGCCAGAATGGCTGCCCACTGCCCCCGGGCGGGTAGCAACATGGCCAGCGCGCGCTCGCCGGCGGTCGTCGCAGCAGAAAGGACCCCTGTGTCGCAGACTTATCCACAAGGCAACAGCTACGAATTCGAGGCGGACGAAGTACAGGCGCGAATGGCCGATGCGGTCGATCGTGCTAGCTTCGTCACGAAGACCTACTCGATCTTGTTCCTGTCGATCGCAGCTTTCATCGGTGTCGAGGTCTACCTGTTTCAGAGTGGTCTCGCAGACAAGCTGTTCCACGCGGGCGGTTCTCTGCTGTTCTTTGCGTTGTTCGTGGTCGCCGGTTGGGTCGCCACCCGCTTCGCTGAGCGCTCCGAGTCGTTGCTGATCCAGTTTCTTGCGCTGGCGGGCTTCATTGTCGCAGAGGCCGTGTTCTTTGCGCCGCTCCTCGTCTACGCAACGAAGTTCGTTGATCCTGACGGTAGCAAGGGCGTGCTAGTGAACTCGGTCGGCTTCACGCTGGTTGGCTTCGCGGCGCTAACGGCTGTGGTTTTCACGACCCGCCGCGACTTCTCGTTCCTGCGAAGCTTCCTGCTGTGGGGTGGTCTGAGCGCGTTTGCGCTGATCGTCTCTGGCCTAATTTTCGGCTTCAGCTTGGGACCGATCTTCTGGATCGCGATGGTCGCCTTTGCGGGCGCGTCGATCCTTTATGACACCTCGAACGTCATCCACCACTACCCCTCGACGAAGTATGTCGCTGCGGCGCTGCAGCTGTTTGCGTCCGTGGCCGTACTGTTTTGGTATGTCCTGCGTTTGGTGATGCACTTCTCGTCGGACGACTAGCGTACGATCAAGGGATCTCGCGTCCGTGAGGGTCGCGTTCGGGATCCGCGAGTCCTTCGCGGATCTCGGATGCGAGCTCAGGGGTGATGAAGTGTTCGACTCGATGCGCAGACGCGTGCAGGTGGTCGAGCGGTAGGTCCAGGTTCTCGCGGGCGTAGCTTTCCCAGACTCGGTGTGATCGAATCAGCTCTCGGGCGCGGTTCGTACCGCGCTCTGTCAGCTGCACGACCCCCCCTTGACGCTGTAACCAGCGCGACCACAGCAGCGTGCGCGTTGCAAGGAAGCGAATTGCTGGCGCGACCTTGGGACCGCCGCTGGCCTCCGTAGGGGCGTGCGCTGGGTCATACTCGCGTTCCTGATAGCGGTAGAGACGCGCCAAGATGTCCTCTTGCGCGATTCGCAGCGACAACAACGCTGTCCGCAACCAGCGGACCGCGATGCCGTGTTTCGGGGCCGCGATCGCGACGACGAAGAAGACGATCCCGAGCGCGACGGTGATCGATCCCGCGGCATTCAAGTCGAGAGCGTCGGCGCCCAGGTAGCCGCCGACCGCGGCGATCCAGCTGACGACCAGGGCGGTGACCACGAATGGGCCCAGCCGGTCGGTCAGGAGGTGCGCTGTGGCTCCTGGCACGATCAACATGGCGATGACGAGAATCGATCCGACCGCTTCGAAGCAAGCGACCGTCGTGCAGGCCACCATGGTCATGAGGAGGTAGTGGATGACTCCCGCAGACATCCCCAGCGTCGTGGCCATCGCGGGATCGAACGACGTGATCTTCAGCTCTTTCCAGAACGCGACCAGAAACAACACGACCGCCGCCAAGACCACGAGTAGCGGAGGCAGCTGGCGTGGCAGCTCGACTCCGAAGAGCGGGCGCGTGTCGATCGCGCTGGCCTCGAGTTGTCCGTACAGCACGCAGCCGGGGTCCAGGTCGACTTGCGAATGATAGAGCGTAATCAGAATCACCCCGATGCTAAACAGCGTCGTGAAGACAACGCCCATGCTGGCATCGGCATCGATCCGGGCGCGCCGAAACAACACTTCCGTCAAGTATGCGGTTAGTAGTCCGGCAGCTACGGCACCGATTAGCATCGGTGTGAGGTCGCGGCTGCCGCTGATCATGAAGCCGATGACGAGCCCCGGTAACACGGCATGGCTGATCGCGTCTCCAAGTAACGACATGCGTCGCAGGACCAAATAGCAACCGATCAGGGCACAGCTACTGCTGACAGCCAGCGACACGGCGATGTTCCAGAAGGTGATCTCGCCCGCGGGGGAGAGTTCGAACAAGGAGGCAGCTAGCACGGTAGTGCACTCCTTTCGGGAAAGCGTCCATCGGCTCGTAGTTCGCGCTGCAGCCTGGCGACGACCTCGGCGGGCAAGATCGCCTCGATCGTGTCGGTGTCTGGGTCGACGAGGTCGCGGTCGATCTCCGCTTCCGTGAGCAGATAGTGCACCCACAAACGATGCGCACGTGTGACCTCCATCGCACGATCGAGTCCTTGCTCGGTCAATTCCCAGCTGCCCTCGCCTCCGGACACCCAACCGTCGCGCATGACGTCGCTGAGGCCGCGCGGTTGTGGTCCGCCGAACGCCTTCTCGAAGTCGCCGGTGTCGAGGATACTTTGCCCCTGCTCTCGTCTCTCGAAGAAGAACACCAGCAACTTGCGACGCTCGCGGCGACGTCGCATCTGTCGCAGCGAGAGCGTTCTGGCAATGACTCCGCGATGTGGCGCTGCAAGAACTGACACAACGAAGATCCCTGCTGCAGCGAGCACGATCACTGGACCGGCCGGTAGGTTGGGATAACTGGTGCTCAACAGCGTGCCCACAGCGCCGGTGATGGCGCCAAACAGCGCAGATAGCGCCATCATGGTGCCGAGCCGCTGCGTCCAGAGGCGTGCAGCCGCTGCAGGTATCACCAACAGCGCGACCATCAAGACGACGCCAACGGCTGGCAAGCCGATGACAGTCGTGACCGTCAACAGCAACAGGAACAATAGGTCCAGTCGTAGCACCGGCCACCCCTCGACAGCAGCGAATGCGCTATCGAAGCTCAGCAACTTCAGCTCTTTGTAGAACAGCACGATCACAAGCAGCACAGCGATCGCAGTGCCACCGATGAAGTAGAGATCTCCCAGCACCATGCCGGCAGTCTTGCCGAGGATGAAACTGTCGATTCCGGCTTGGGCGCCCGTCGTGCTGTGATTCTGTATGTAGCTCGAGAGGGTGATGCCGACTCCGAAGAAGAGACTCAGCACGAGGCCCGTTGCGGTGTCTTCTTTGATGCGCGTCCAGCGCGTCAGCACGGCGACCGTTGTTACACCCAGCAGCCCGGTAACCAAAGCTCCCCCGAGCAAGAACGGAAAATCGCGCTGACCCAGCAAGATGAACGCGAGGCAAATGCCGGGGAGCGTCGCGTGAGAGAGCGCATCGCCGAGCAACGCGCGCCGTCGTAGTAGTGCCAGGCAGCCAACGATGCCCGCGGTCATGCCCAGCGCTACGGTGCCGACCAAGACGATGAGGGTGTTGTACTCAAGCGTCATCGGCGCTGCTGGGAGGCTCTTGGGATTCGGCGCTCGGTGCTGGGGCGCCGCTCTTCTTGCGGCGCCGCGTGCCGCTGTGGGCCCGTCGCATCGCTTCGGCTGCCTCATCGAGCACAGTCAGTCGACCACCGTACGTGGCTAGCAGGTTCTCACGAGTGAATACGTCCTCGGTCGGGCCGGCTGCTACGAGCCGCATATTCAGCAAGATGAGGTGATCGAAGTACTCCTCGACCGTCTGTAGATCGTGGTGCACGACCATGACGGTCTTCTGCTTGTCCTTCAGGTTGCGCAGCACTTCGACGATTGCGGCTTCCGTTGCGGCGTCGACGCCGGCAAACGGTTCGTCCATGAGATACAGATCCGCTCGTTGCGCCAGCGCTCGCGCTAGAAACACGCGCTGCTGTTGTCCACCGGACAGTTCGCTGATCTGGCGTCCAGCGAGGTCCGACATACCCACTTGCTCCAGGCATGCTCGCGCAAACTCGCGCTCTTTGCGACCCGGTCGCTTCAGCCAACCGAGCTGTCCATACGTCCCCATCAGTACGACGTCGAGCGCATTCACCGGGAAGTCCCAATCCACGGTCTCGCGTTGAGGGACATAGCCGACGCTGCCACGTTGCGACCGATAGCCGGCACCGAAGAAGCGGACCCAGCCACTGGCTACCGGCACCAGACCTAGGGCGGCTTTCAGCAGCGTGCTCTTCCCCGCGCCATTGGGGCCGATGATTCCGACAAGCTTGCCAGCCGGCACCGTCAGATCGATGTCCCAGAGCACCGGCTTGCGCTGGTAGGAGACCGTCAGGTCATGGATCTCCATCGGCGCGACGGGGTTCTGACCGGCGGCTTGGCGGTGCATCAGCGGAGCGCCTTCACGATCGCTTCGACGTTGCTGCGAACCATACCCTCGTAGGTTCCTCCCGGTGTGCCCGGCTCGCCCATTGCGTCTGAGTAGAGGGTGCCGCCGATCTGCAGCTCGTGGTCGCGGGCGCCGCAACCTTCGATCAGCGATCGTACGTTCTTCTCCGAGACGGTGGACTCTACGAAGACGGCTGGCACGTTGCGCTGCACGATCAAGGACACCAGCTCGTTGATCTTGTGGAGGCTTGCTTCCGATTCGGTACTGAGTCCCTGGATCGCCAATACTTCGATTCCGTAGGCACGGCCGAAGTAGCGAAAGGCGTCGTGTGCCGTGACGAGGACTCGACGTTCTGCGGGGATCGTCGCGATCTGCTGTCGTACCCAAGCATCGAGAGCCTCGAGCTCGGCAACGTATGCGGCGCCCCGGACCTCGTAGTCGGCTGCGTGCTGGGGATCGAACTGCACGAGGATCTTCTGGACCTCTGCCGCACAGCGGGCCCATAGCGCGACATCGAACCAAAGGTGAGGGTCGACAGTGTCGGGGCTGTCATCTTCGTGCAGAAGGTCCGCGGTTGGTAGCAGCTCGCAGACCGCGTAGCTTGGGATGCGGCGTTCGATCTGCAACAGCTTGTCGCCCATCTTCCCTTCGAGGTGATGTCCGCAGTAGAAGATGATGTCAGAGCTGCTGAGGCGTTTGACATCGCCCGGGGTGGCCTTGTACAGGTGCGGGTCGGTGCCGGCGCCCATCAACGACTGGTTGGCGATGCGATCGCCGCCGATGGCTTCGACGATTGACGCGAGCATGCCCACCGTCGTCGTGGCCTGCACGCGGCCGTCGTCAGCTGGAGCGCTGCCGCTGTTGCACGCGCAGGCCAACAGGCAGAGCGCGATCAGGGTGCAGAATCGTCGGGACATGAAATGCAGCTCCTTCTGGTTGAGTTATCGACCGCCCACTTGGGGAGCGTATCTTTCTCGTGGCGCACTTCAAAGAATATCGTTGGGTAAAAACATGTTTGCTCCAGGCTAAAATAGGTAAGTCTATTGCGAAGAAAGGCTTGAGGCCACCCTTCGGGCGGCCTCGGCATCGTCGTCTCGCCCCTGCGCCGCGAACCATTCGGCGCGACCCGAGTAGTAGTCCGAGGCGATCTGGCGCGCTGCTCGGTCGAGGGGAGCGCCGCGTGGGGGTGCCCAGCTCGGCGCTCCCGGCGATGAAGGAGCTGGCGGTGTCGGCGGCAGATCAGTAAAGCGCAGGCGCTGCCAGATGTCGTGGCGAGGGGAGTCGCTGCCGCTCCGCCGCGACACTTGGTACAGCAAGCCGTACGGAGTGAGGGCCAGACTTGCCGGGATGAGGGTCTGCGGACTGACGACGAAGGTCGGCTGGTCGAGCGGTGCAGAGAACCCGGGCGCGGTCGCAACGGAGAGCTGCAGGTCAGGGCGCTGCCGCTGGACCAGCAACGCGTGCCGCACCGCAGCGCTCCGCTCATCGCTGCCGACGACAACCAACGCGTCCTCGGGTAGATGCTGGATCAAGTTCGCGGCCAAATCGTCGACGTAACGATAGCGCGACCGGTCGTGTTGTTCGTAGTTGCCCAACAGCAGCACGAAAGGGAGGCAGGCAGCCCCGGCACCGAGCAAGTGAGATTGGACGACTCCGAAGCGGCGGGTGCGACGCAACAAGAGATCCAACGCGCGGGCAATCAATGCAGTTGTGGCGAGCAGCGACGCCGTTGCCAGCTGCAGGGGTGTGCCGTCGGTGGCGACTGCTGGGAACGGTAGGGCATCGTGGAACAGCGACACAGCGATGAGTGGCAGCAGCAACAGTGCGATTAACGGCGAGAGCGGTCGGCGCGCCCGCCACAGAGCCACGATCAGCGTCGCGAACAAGAAGGGGACTCCGACCCAGAGGTGTTCGTGGCCCACCGACAAAAGCATCGTGGTCAACAGGAAGTCGTTCGCTACAGGTGCAGTGGCGCTGGCGCTGCCGCTCCAACCACTGGCCAAAAACAGGAACGGAGCGAGTCCCAGCAGTGTGCCGATGCCGCCGGCGATCCAATGGCTGGTCTGGGCACGCGTTGCGAACAGACGACCCGCTGCGCCGATGATCAGCAGTCCGCCGGCGATGCACGAGTGTGGATGGTGAAACGCACTCAGTCCTGCTAGGGCTGTGGTCAGTAGCAGCCAGCGCCGCCGCGACGTCGCCAGCCATTGGTAGAACAGGACCAACGTACCGGCGCCAAGAAGTGCTGCGAGGGGGAGCACGCTCGGCACGGTTGCAAAGCCCCAGACGCCGTTGCCGAACGCAAACAGCAGCGCGGCCGTGATCGCCGCACGGCGGCCGATGTCTTGCTGCGTCAGCCAAATGGCGACGAGACCGGTCGTGAACGCAGTCAACAACGCAGAGAAGAACGAGAGGCGCCATACCTCGGTGCGGGTATTGAGTGTGCTCTCGTACCAGCATGCCAGCGTGCGCCAAAGCGAGTTGCCTGCAGGAGCCAACTCTGGCACGACGGTGTTGGTGACCAAGTCCCCGGCAAAGCCCCCTGGGAGAAGCGTGGGCAAGCAAAGGAGGTAGATCAACAGGCTGACTGAGGCAGGAAGCAGCCCAACGCGTAGCGCAGCCGGCGATAGAGGAATGGGGTGCAGTGCAATCTCGTCGTCGAACAGGAGGCGGTGTTCAGCCCCTGTTGTCATGCGACTACCGACTCGGCGATCAAAGACGCCATCACGAGAAAGCTAATGATGCCGTTCATCGTGAAGAAGGCACGATTGACGCGCGATAGGTCGTCGGGGCGCACAAGAGCATGTTCATAGATCAGCAGTGCAGAAACGACGCCGGTCGTACACAGGAAGATCGTGTTGAGTCCGTCGGCGTACCACCACAGACCTACCAACGCCGCAACCATTCCGATGTGCAAGGCAGCGGCGAGTCGCAGTGCGCGCGGGATCCCGAGACGGGCGGGAATCGAAAAGAGGCCCGCCTTCCGGTCGAACGCCTCGTCCATGCAAGCGTAGATGACGTCGAATCCGGTGGTCCACAGCAACACGACGAGCGCCAACAGCGCCGGTGTCCAGTCGAGTTCGCCCCGCACTGCGACCCATGCGCCAACAGGCGCCAAGCCGAGCGCCAGGCCCAAGACGGCATGGCACAGTGCCGTGAAGCGTTTCGTCAACGAATAGCCCAGCAAGACGACCAACACAACCGGCGCAAGCTGGAGTGCTAGCGGGTTCAGCGAGGCAGCGATTGCGAGGAAACCGGCAACGCAGCCGATCGTGACGGCAATCACGAAGCCGCGGCTCAACTCTCCAGCGGGAAGGGCGCGTGTCGCCGTGCGTGGGTTTTGCGCATCGATGCGGTGGTCTACGAGGCGGTTGAAAGACATCGAGGCCGTGCGCGCGAGTACAACTGCGCCGATGATCTTTGCCAGGACTGGGAGCGAGGGCACACCCGCGGCGGCCAAGAACGCCGCGCCAATTGCAAACGGCAGCGCAAAGACCGTGTGCGAGATCTTGATCATCTCGAGAAAAGTGCCGGTCTTCTTCCATACACCGAGGGGCTCGGCGTTGGCACTAGTCATTCGTACTCCACCGTCGAAACAACGCGTTATCGACACCCAGGTGATCGAGCACGCGTGACACGACAAAGTCGACTTGTTCTTGCACGCTGTCGCCGGGCGATTGGTAGAACGTGAGGACCGGCGGGATCACCGTGGCACCCGCTTTGGAGATGCGCAGCATGTTCTCGAGGTGGATGTCTGACAGTGGCGCTTCGCGTGGTACGACCACCAGCGTGCGCCGCTCCTTCAACATGACTTCGGCGGCGCGTTTGAGCAGGTTGTCGGAGATTCCGTGGGCAATGGAACCGACTGTCGACATCGTGCAGGGGATCACTGCCATCCCGGCGATTGGCGCTGACCCGCTGGCGAAGGGCGCGTTGAAATCACGCTCTGCCCATTCGGTGAGATGCTCGTGCTCGAAACCGAAGAAACCTTTTTGTCCTGGTTCGCGCGGTGGCAGCTCCTCGTGCACGACGAGTTTCGCGGCGCGGGACGCGCAAAGGTGTACTTTCGCCCCGGACTCGAGCAACAGCCCAACGAGTCTGCGAGCCAAGATGACTCCGCTTGCTCCGGTTACGCCGACGACATATTCGCGCACGTGATGATCCTCCAGCTTGGCGGCTGTTGTCTGCGGTGCGTGCCTACCGCCTCCAGCCCTGGACCACAGGATACTGTGGACTCCCGGCGACGCCAGTGCAGCCTTTGGACTGGGATTCAGATTCGGTCGTGATGCACCAACGCCGCAAGCCACGACGCTCGCCGGGCGATCTCCTCCGAGCGGTGAACGACGATCCCACTGAAGTCCTTCGCTTCGCGGGCAGCCTTCGTCTCTGCAAGTAGCTTGTGAGGAGGGAGGTCCGTCAACAGCGCATCGACAAAGCCGAGCGGCCCCAGGTCTGGGAACGTCGTCTCCTCAGCGGTCAGCTGGAACACCTCGAGCGGATCCTGTTGGACCAGAAGCAGCACCAAGCGAGGTGCTTCGAGATCCACCCCTTCGAGGCCTTCGCGGAGCTCCGCATGCGGGAGGGGTAGGGCTTCGACGTGTTGCTGGAACGAATCGCGCCTCTTCGGCGGGGCTTCGGTGCGGAGCTCGTCGGCAGGTCCAACCTTGCCAAACACCCACAGCGACGCTAGTGCGATGTCGTCGTCGCTCAACGTTCGCGACCAGTGCGATGCATGCAGCTCACAGTTTTCGTCGCCGCGGACGGCCCGTTTGACAGCGTGGACCAACACGTCGTCGCTGAGTGTTCCTGAAGCGACGCCGATCCCCTGGTCGTTGCAGACCCGCTCGATGTCGGCCACGACTTCTTCGCGGGCGCCGCGGGCAATCCAACCGCCCGCGTAGCGAAGTTCGGCAGCGAGGTCGTGGGGCAGTCCGCCAACAATGGGTGTGAGTCCGCGGGCCAGTTTCAGGAGCCGCTGAGGCCTCTGTTGAGGCAAGAAGAAGATCTCGTGCATTGGGAGGCTTCCTCGCGCAGCGCGGGCCCTCTCTAGGCTTGGCGACGGCCCCAGTGGAGCGCGACGTTGCCAGGGAAGAGCGTCTTCGAACCGACCTCTGTGAAGCCGACGCCCGCGATGATCTCGCGAAACTTCTCGGCTGTCGGCCAGCGGTCGATCGACTGTTGTAAGTAGCTGTAGGCGCGTTCGCGACTTCTCGACACGAGGTTGCCGACCAACGGCACAATGCCGTGACAGTAGAGATGGAACGCCGGCTTCATGAGGCGGCTGCGTACAGGCGTGAATTCGAGGATCACCATCCGCCCGCCAGGTTCGAGCACGCGCTGCATCTCCGCTAACCCCGCCTCGAGATTCTCGACGTTGCGAATGCCGAAGCCGACGCTGATCCCCGCGAAGGTGCCATCGGGGAACGGCAGGCGAGACGTATCGCCGGCCAACAGACGGGGTCCCTCTTCGCCACACTTGTCGGTTCCGATTTGCAGCATCGGCACCGAGAAGTCACTACCGATCACCGTGATGTCTTTGTCTTTGTTGAGCCGAGCGAGCTCGAGCGCCAGGTCGCCGGTGCCGGTGCAGACGTCGAGGTAGCGCTTGCCGTCCTGGACTGCGAGCTTTTCGACGGCGAGTCGCCGCCAGCGCTTGTCCATGTTGAACGACAGGAGGTGGTTCAAGAAATCGTAGCGGTGCGCGATCCGATCGAACAGCGTGCGGATCTTGCGTTGCTCTTTGTCGAGGAACGGGTGAGCGGTCTCCGTGGCGGTCAAGGGTCTGTCCTTCGAGGCGTTCCTGCGTGTGAGCGCGCAAATTGGGGAATCGTCGGAACTCGGTTTCCAGCTGAATTCGCCAGCTGAATTCGGCAGTCCAGTAAGACGTTCAAGGACTCCGATAGCAGTATTGGAATCGATTCGGCGCGGTTGCGCAACGGCCGTCGTCGAGGTCGAGGCAACTACGGTAGTGCGCTGTCTTCGGGTCCTGCAGGCGGGTATCATCGCCGCCACACGGTTCCCCAGCTTTTGGGGATGCGAAACTTCAGGAGAACGACCTATGCGCCTTAGGCTCTCGATTTCCATCCTGCTGATCACGATCGCCGCTGCCCCAGGCTTCCTGCGCGCGGGCGATGCGGCTCTGCCTAGGTCGCATTCGTCGCATCCAGCATCGCCCCTCGCAACGCAGGACGACGGCGGGGAGCCGCCGCAACCCCAGAAGCCGGCGGAAAAGAAGCCGGCGGAAGAGAAGCCGGCGGAAAAGGAGCCGGCAGAGAAAGAGCCGCAGAAGCCCCCGGCGAAGCCGGCTCTGCCGGAGCGCTGCGGTGTCTCTTGGTACACGCCGGAAGCCGGCGCGACGGAGGCGGCCAAAGCCCGCAAGCCGCAGCTGGTTGTCGTGCCCGGCGGGGAAGGCGATGGCTACTGGAAGCAACTCGCCTCGCTGCTCGAGCACCGCAGCGTGCAGAAGGTGCTGGGTCATTTTGTCGCGGTCGACGCCAGCCCCGAAAGTCCCGGATTGGCGCAGTTGGAGCACTCCCTCGGTAGCCTGCAAAACCGGCAGATGATCGTTGTCATCGATTTCGAGGGACGCTTGCTCGCCCGCTGGAAGGATGACGTACCGCGCCGGCGCGTGTTCTTGAAGGGCCTGCGCCAGGCTGCCAAGTCGAACGACGAGCTGGCCACCACGCACCGCAGCGTCGAGCAGGAACTCGCCAAGGCTCGCTATGCGCTGAAGCTGAAGGAGTATCGCCAGGCGGTCTTGCACGTGCTTGCGGCAAAGAAGCCTGCGCTACCTCCCGAGTCCGATCTGATGGCGCAAGTCCGTGATGTCCAGAAGGGGATCGATGACGTCTATCGCAAGCGTGAGGACGAAGCGAAGGAACTCGAGGAGAAGCGTCACTACGTCGCCGCGATCGAGAAGTACGACAAGATGATCCGCGACTTCCCGTTCCCCGAGCGGATGAAGGAGCTGCGGCGTCGCATCACTCACATCTACAACTTGATCCAGCAGCCGTGACCGAGTCTGCAGAGTCGCTGCCGGCGACCGAGAAGCGTCATGAGGCGCGGACGATCGATCGTCTGACCGCGCCCGAAATCCTCGCCGCGTTCGAAACCGAAGATCTTGTCGTCGCGGCGGCGTTGCGGGAATTGCGCGCACCGATCATGGCATTGGCCGAAGCGATGCGAGCGACGTTGGCAGCGGATGGGCGCATCTTCTACGTCGGCGCAGGCACCAGTGGCCGCATTGGTGCACTCGATGCCGCGGAGTGGCCGCCGACATTTGGCGTGGCGCCGGCGCGCCTGATCCCAGTCGTTGCTGGAGGGCTTGCTGCGTTGTCGACGGCGGTCGAAGGGGCCGAGGATCGCGGCGAAGAAGCGGCCGCGTTTCTCGAACAAGCCGACGTAACTGCGGCAGATCTCGTGGTCGGGATTTCGGCGTCGGGTGCGGCCGCGTTCGTGCAGCGCGCGTTGGCATTGAGCCAAGAGCGTGATTGCGGCCGTGCCTTCATCACCGCCAATGCTGCGGCCGCTGGCGACGACCCAGACCTGATTGTCGTGGCATTCGGGACTGGGCCCGAATTGCTCGCCGGTTCGACCCGTTTGAAAGCGGCAACGGCAACCCACCTGGTTCTGCAGCGTGCTTCCAACTTGTGTGCGGTTGCGAGCGGCTGGATCTATGACGGCTACATGGTCGAGATGCGGCCGACGAACAAGAAGCTGTGGGCGCGTGCCGCGCGGATGGTCGCGGCGTTGGGAGGGGTGGCGATCGATGCCGCAACCGAGCTGTTGCGCGCCAGCGACGCAGACATCAAGGTGGCGATCGTCGCGGCGCGCACGCAAGTTGACGTCGAGGTCGCGCGCCGTCGCCTGCGCGACGTGGGGCGGCAACTTGCCGATCTGCCGGAGTTCGCGCGATGACCGGCGAAAGGCACAGGCTGGCCGGACCGCTGATCCAAGAGCCTGGCGAATACACGTGGCTAGGGCTGATGTCGGGTACTTCCTGCGATGGCATCGACGCCGCTTGCGTCCGTTTGACGGAAACCGGGGACGCGGTCGTACCAGTGCGCGTCACGACCGTTGTCGGGGAAACGCTACCATTCCCATCGGATGTCGGAGAGCGGCTGCGTACAGCAGCCGATGGAAGTCTGGCGGACGCGGCGCGTTGGGACCGTGTTCTGGGCGAGTCCTTCGCTGCGGCTGCGCTGCACGCCACCGAACAGTGGGGGCGGCCCGACGGAATCGCTGTCTCTGGACACACGTTCGCGCACCTCCCGCAAGGCGCAGCCTCGACGACTCTGCAGCTCGGCAATGCGGCGATCGTCGCGGCGCAAACGGCGGTTCCGGTCGTGAGTGGTTTCCGCACAGCGGATGTCGCCGCCGGCGGCGAGGGGGCGCCTCTCGTGCCAGCTGGCGACCGGGTACTGTTTGCGCACCTGGGCGCGCGTGTCGCAGTTGTAAATGTCGGTGGCATCTCGAATGTGACAGTGATCGATGGCCCAAGCAATCCACCCCGAGCCGCCGACTGTGGTCCGGGGAACCTTGTCCTCAACGAGATCGCACGCCGATTCGACGTCCCCGAGGGCTTCGATCGTGACGGAGTGCTTGCTGCCCAAGGAACTGCCGACCGGGCGCTCGTGGCGCGCTGGTTGCAACATTCCTACTTTGCCGGGTCGACCCGGTCGACCGGGCGCGAGCAGTTCGGCGAGGCCTGGGTTGCCGAGTGGTGGGGCGCCCTCAACGATCTGGGCAAGGTCGATGCCTTGGCGACTGCGGTCGCCTGGGTTGCGGCGGCCATCCGGGGCAGCGTGGAATCGCTGGTCGCCACGATGGCTCCGGCCGCGTTGGACCTTTGCTTGATCGGCGGTGGCGGTGCCCACCACGAGGCACTGGTCGATGCTTTGGCGGCGGAACTGTCGATCGAGGTTGCAAAGCTCGACGCCGCCAAGCATGGTGTCGCCGCAGATTTCCGAGAAGCCGCAGCGTTTGCGATCCTCGGACACGAACGCTGCGCCGGCAGGGCCGGGTCCTTTCCGACGACGACTGGATGTCGTGTTCCCACAGCCCTCGGTTCCGTGTGGTTGCCGTAGCCAAGAAGCGGCTGCCGGATGCCCAGAGAGAAGACCGTGACTGACTTCATCGATTCCCATGCCCATCTCTATTTCGAAAAGTTCGACGACGATCGCGCAGATGTCATCGCACGCGCGCGCGAGAGTGGATTCGTCAACATCATCAACGTCGGAACGGACGCGACCACCAGTCGTGCCGCGATCGCATTGGCGGATGAATACCCAGGCTTCTGCTACGCGAGCGTGGGCTTGCACCCCACCGATGCAGCCGTCTCAGCGGCGCAGCTCGATGAGTTGATCGCCGACTTCGAAGGGTTGCTGGACACGCATGCTGATCGCGTCTGCGCGATCGGCGAGACGGGGCTCGACTACTACTGGGACCGTGCCACTCCGGAGGATCAACATCGAGCGTTCCGCGCTCAGATGGAGCTCGCCGCACGACGGCAGTTGCCAGTCATCATTCACTGTCGCGACGCCAATGGTTCTCGTACCGCGATGCAAGAGACGCTCGACATCGTGCGGGACTACTCCGGCCGCGTCACTGGCGTGTTTCATTGTTTCGGAGGGTCCGCAGCCGATGCGCAAAGCGCACTGGACCTCGGCTGGCACGTGTCCTTCGCCGGCAACGTCACCTTCCCGAAAGCGAAGGATCTGCAAGACGCTGCCGCCATTGTTCCGACGGACAGGTTGTTACTCGAAACCGATGCCCCATTCCTGGCGCCGCAGCCTGTTCGTGGGAAACGCAACGAGAGTGCGTACTCGCTGCACACGCTCGAGTACCTGGCCAACATGCATGGGATCGATCGCGATCAGCTGGGAGCGATCACGACCGCCAACGCGCGCCGCTTGTTCCCGCGAATCGTCGGCTGAAAGCGTCGCTAGACGTCGATTCGCGGCGGGGTGACGAGGTACTCCTGATAGCACTCGATCGTTAGCCCAGCGCGATGCGTCAGCACGCGCGAGCGCAGGTCACTGACCAACTCGGCCACGGTCGAATCCAGCTCTTGGCCAAGACCGATACGAGTCAAGAAGGTGCGCAGTGCGCCCTCGACCTTGCGGGTAGCCAACGAGCTGGCCACCGTGCTCTGCAAGTGGGCCCATTCGTCAGCGGATGCGCGACGGACATCGCGCCCCCAGCCTTCGAGGCGGCCCCGCAGATCGTCGAGCCATTCCCTGACGGGTGCAATCGCTGTCGGCTGCAGAGGTAGGGATCCAGCGTGGCTGTTCATGGCATCAACCTTTCACCTGCTCCAAAGTCGGCGGATACGATAGGATCTGCCACGAACAGGGGCAAGAACGAACATGAAGTCCGAGCCCACACGCCCCTCAAGTGTAGGAGAGCGAAGTTTGAGCCTCGAAGTGGCCTCTGGCGAGATCTCAGCAGACTGGGTTTGGACGGGGGCGGGGGCGCCCCTGCCCGGACTCTTGCGCTTCGCCGACGGTCGGATTACCGAATTCGAACCAGGGGGGCGAGCACCCACACACCACGGGGGGCTGCTAGTTGCCGGGCTCGTGAATGCTCATGTGCACCTCGACTTGACGTTCGCACCTGAGGGCCCGCAGCTGCAGGGGCGCTTCACCGATTGGTTGCTGCGCATCAAGGAGCTGCGTGATGCGGAGGGCCCCGAGGGTCTCACCGCGGCCGCCCGCGATGGAATACAACGTTCGCTTGCCAGTGGCTGCACGCTACTTGTCGACTATGACTCGGGCGGCTACTCGCTACCGGCGCTCGCAGCGTCCCCGATCCGCCGTTTGATCCTGCGAGAGGTAATCCGGTTTCACGATGACTTGGACGTCACGACTGAGTTGCGCGACTACATCCGTGACGTAGCGCCAAACAGCAGCGATCGCGAACTGCGGGGCATCGCGCCGCACGCACCGTACACGGTGCACCCGCAGCTGCTGCCACGCCTGATCGAACTGGCCGGTGAACTCGAAGTTCCTTGGTCGACACACATCGCAGAGCAGCCGTGGGAGGAAGACTTCCTGTGTCGAGGGGAGGGACCGTTCGCGGAGTTCTTCCGGGGTATCGGCATCGACTTGGAGCGTTTCGGCGTGCGGGGAGAAACCGGTGCACGCCATCTCGATAGGAGACAACTGCTCCCTGGAGGTTGGTTGGTGCACGGCAACTACCTCCATGACGACGAGGTCGCAGCGATCGCTGCAGCCGGAGCCAGTGTTGTCTTTTGCCCGCGCAGCCACAGCTGGTTCGACCACGCGCCGTACCCGCTCGCTGCGCTGCACGATGCCGGCGTGCCGATCTGCTGGGGTACCGACGGATTGGTTTCGAACGGCGAACTCTCCGTACTCGCTGAGATGCGGGAAGTGCGACGACAGTTTCCCGCATTTTCTGCAACCGAGATCTTTCGCAGCGCCATCACGACCCCGCGCCGCCTACTCGACAATCACTTCGGCCACGGTGACCTGCGAGTCGGGGACCCCGCAGACTTCTGTGTTCTCCCAGCAACCGGTGGCAACGCCAATGGACTTCTCGATGAGATCC
>JBCCHQ010000147.1:0-16673 GCA_039028735.1 Planctomycetota bacterium
CGGCAGCGACGACGCCGTGACCTACGACTCCCTCGGGCGTATGTCGCGCGTGGGTGATTCCGCGTTGACGTACGGCTCGGACCTCCACGCCACCAACATGTTCGACGACCGACCGGCCTACCAGCCGCAGCTCGCCGGCGACGCGCGATCGCGCATCGAGTACTCCCTCGTTCACGATCGCTGGGGACGGGTGAGCGAGGTCCGGAACAAGGCGACCAACGAGCTGGTCGCGTGCTACTACTACGACGTGCTCAATCGTCCGGTCGTGGCGCAAGAGCTCGAATTCACGGGCACGCAGTTGTTGACGCGCAACCGCGTGTTCGACGGCTGCAAGCTCGTCTACGAGTTTTCGCCCACCGGGTTCGCCGGCTTCGACCTGTTCTACGTGCCGGATCCGGCGAGCGACGGACATCTCGCGAGCGGCTTCGACGACTCGTTCTTCTCCGAGAACCTCTTCCAGATCGACGCGCAGTGGGCTCCGCGCCAGTTGTTCGGCCTCGACCAACTGCGCGTGCAGGAGCGCTACGACGACTTCAGCACGCTCGGCACCCCCCACTTCGAGTTCCCGACGATCGGCAATCTCTTCCGCGGCGCACCGAGCCTCCAGACGCTGGTGAATTCGCCGAGCTACGCGAGTTCGTACGCAAGCGGTCTGGTGTTCGCGTGGGCCGCCCCGTTCGACGACCCGTTCCTGCCGCGCCCGCTCCCGTACGTGCCCGGAGGACTGCCGCTACGCGACGGACAACCGCGCGTCGGGCCGGTCAACCCGCCGGGTCCGGGGCCGTTCGCTCCGCCCGTCCCCCCCGCCGAGGAGAACCAGCGCGACTGCACCGACGCGCGCACCCAGGTCCAGGCGGCCGTCGACAAGATGGACGCGATTTGCCAGGCGCTGAAGGCCAACCACGCAGAGTTGAGCGAAGCGCAGGAGCGGCTCGACGACGCCAATGCGCGGGTCAACACCGCGCTGCGCAACGTCGCGGACATCCTCAGCGACATCGCGGAGTTCAACAAGGCGCGCGGTCGCATCAAGTTCGCGCAGGGGCTCGACGAAGCTCTTTCGCTGGCGACCGGAATCGGCGGCATCGTCAAGAACGCGCACAAGGTGGCGAAGAAGTCCAACAAGGCGGCGAAGCTGTTCTCGGGCCCGAACTCGCGCGTCATCACTCGCAAGGTCGGCCGCGATATCAAGAAGTACGTAAACAACTGAAGAGAAAGAGGAAGGCGAGTCCGCCGTTGGTGGCGCGGTCGTCGATGCCCAGGGCCTGAAAAAATGGTGGTCCCAAGACATTGATCGAAACAGCGAAGTCCGTGAACTCACCACCGCAGATGTCGCTGACCGTACTGTCGTGACAAACGCTCAGCGACCAGCCGCTGACGGTTGCGTCGTTCATCACACCCGGTGAGATCTCCTGGTTGTAGAGGAGTCCCTCCTGGGCATTCACATCGCTAATCGAGTAGACGAAGTTCCCTTGAGCAAATGTTGGGGCAGTGGTCCCGACGATCGCGGCTACGATCAGTCCGAACATCGACGTCAATAGAGTAGACCTGTGCACAGCACCCTCCTCGTTCTGGCTCCTCGTGATACGCATCGAGCCTCGATTGCTTGAACTCCCCGCAGCGATTGTCCCTACGACAGCTCCCGGCACAAGGATCTTCGGCGCAGCGAACTCGCGTGCTTGCTGGCCGCTGGCGACCTGTGCTAGCCTCGGGCGCTTGCAGCCCCAGTAGCGATTGGATTACGCCGTGCCCAAGTCGACAACGCACACTCGTCTGAGAGTGTTGTCTTTCCTGACCGCTATCTCTTGCGTGCTCGCAACTCTGCCTGTGGCCGCGGCCGATCGGGCCCCCGGTCTCGCAATGAACGTCTACCGCGTTGGGCGTGCATTGGGGCGGATCCCGGAGGTCGTGGCGGGCGAGGAGCCCAACATTTCCCGCGCCATTGCGCAGTTGGATCTCGACAAAGCCAACGACGACTTCGGCGAGCAGACCAATCACTTCGTGGCACATATCGATGGCTTCCTCGCCGTCAAGACAAGTGGCAAGTATCGCTTCCGATTGACGAGCGACGATGGTTCGCGCCTGCTGATCGGCGACCAGGTCGTGGTCGATGCGGACGGGCTGCGGGCGGGGGATCCTCGCGAAGGGGAAGTGTTCCTGAAGAGCGGCCTGCATCCGCTGCGCGTGCTGTACTTCGAGAACAACGGCGCCAGCTATCTACGCGTCGAATGGCGCCCTCCGCGCCAGCGTGAGTTCGACTTCATTCCACAGAATCGGCTGTTTCACGATCCAGCGAAGATCGTGCCCGTGTCGCCGGGGAACAAGCGCATGGTTTCGCAGAAGATGCCCTTCAACGAAAAGCTGCGTCACGATGAGCGTGTGTTGCACGCAATCGATGCGGGAATCGCCTACCTGCTGAAAATGACGGAGCGTGAGCAGGTCGCTGCCGACAACGCGAAGAACGATGTCGGCCAGGTAGCGTTCGAGACCTATGCGTTGCTCGCGGCGGGAGTTTCTGTCGACCACCCATTGATTGTTGCGAATCTCGACTACATCGAAGAGCGGGTGTACCGCCCAGGGAACACATACGCGTTGAGTAGTTATCTGTTCGCACTCGACGCAGCCATCGCTCAGGCCGAATACGACTTCGCGATCACGAATCCCGACGCGGCCGAGCGTGTGATCGCAGAGGGGCGTCTGGGCAAGAAGTACACGCGGCGCATGAAGAAGGCGACGAAAGCGCTGATCGCGGGCCAGAACAAAGAGGGCGGCTGGCGCTACGTGCCTACGACGACGGATGCGGATGCGTCGTGCACGCAGTTCTCCGCTTTGGCCCTGGGGGTGGCGGCGCGCCGTCGAGTCGATGTGCCGGCGAGGACGTGGAAGTTGCTGGCCGATTACTTCTTGAACGGGCAGGAGGCGACCGGTCCGATTGTGCGGTTGGAGCTGACGCCGATGCTGCAGTCCGGGTCCTACAAAGACCGACTGGAACGTGAAGACCAGGATCAGGATGGCAGCACGATTGCAAAAGGGGACGAGAAACCAAAGGGCAAGAAGAAGCGGCGCGGCGGAACTGGCGTTCGAGATGAGATCGAACCGTTGCTCCCGGCCGAAGCGATCGAAGTGCAGGCCCGTGGCTTCAAGTACCAGCCTGTTGCAGACCGCGACGTGACGTGGAGTATGACGTGCGCCGGTGTCTCGACGCTCCTGCTCGTGCACGACCAAGCCGGGCACCTGCTCAAACCGGCCCAGCGCGCGGCGATCCGCAAGTCACTACACGACTCGCTCGGTTGGCTGCAGCAAAACTGGAGTCCCACGAACCACTACTACTACGGCATGTACAGTCTCGAGAAGGTTGGCGACCTGGGGCGCCTGCTGGCGATCGGCGGCAACGACTGGTATCGTCAGCTGTCGATGCATCTGCTGTCGGAGCAGGAGCGTGACGGCAGCTGGCCGCGTACCGGCAATCATGGGGAATCGGTGCGGGTGACGACGAGCTTTGCGCTGCTGGTACTGGGGCGCGCGACGAGTCTGTTGACCCGCAAGAACCCGACCGAGCAGATCATCGTCACTGGCGGGGAAACCGAAACTCGGGAAGGACCTCGGTCGTCGGAGTGGGTCTACGTGCCGGACCTCGACACGCGAGTCTACTTGCCCGGGATTCTGCGGGCGCTACGGCTGCGCCCCAACGCGAAGTTGGTGCAGTTGCTCGACAAGGTTTGTCGTTGTTACCCCGAGAAGGAACGCCCGGAGTTGATTCCGGGGTTGTTGCGGGCTCGTGGCCGGAGCACGCCTCGGTCGGTGCAGAAGGTGATTCTGGGGTGCCTGAACTTCGTGTGTGGCGAGAAGCTCAAGGCCGATGAGGACTTTCAGCAGCGTTTCGACGACTGGGAACGCGTACGACAGATCGGCCAACTGCGGCAACAAGAAAATGGGGCCGAGCTGTTGGCACTGCACGACAAGTACCCGAAGAACGCGACGTTGCTGCGGGCGATTCTCGAGGCGATCGGACAGTTGCGCGTCGTCGACGCGGTGCCGCGCCTGCTCGACGACTTGGAGGACTCGAACAAGGTGATCCGCTCCGCTGCGAACTTCGCGCTGCGGGCCATCCACACTGACGGAGTACCGCCGTTCGATCCAGCGGCAGCAGCCAACACGAGAGCCGCACAGGTCGCCGTGATTCGGGAATGGGTGGAGACCCGCTCGTAGTCGTGAGCTACTGGTTACGCCCGCCGAGGACATCCACAAACGGCACGACGCGCTGTTGTGGGTCGTCGAGCGAACCGGTCACGTGGATGATGAAAATCGGCGAGAAGAGCGCCTTCAGCGGCAAGATCCACCCGAAGAGCTGCGGGCTCAAGAAGAGATCGAGCTGCTGCGCGAAGTCGAGCTTGCCCTTGCTCAGTACCGTGAGTGCTGGGCTGACGATCTCCAAATCGGAGTAATCGTCGATGTGAAACGCCTCGTCGCGGATCTTGAACTTGGCCGTGATCTTCTCAATGTGGCGTCCCTCGGTGGCCCGAACGTTCAGGCTCAACAGCGTGCCGAGCGTTGCGACGAACAGCGGGAGCTCTTTGAGCTTGGCGCGGCGCACGCGCATCTGCCCTTCACCCGTGATGCTGCCCGGGTCGTTGCCCAGTCCCTCGAAGCGCACCCAGCCGTTACCGAACCCTTCGGCCCCGTCGTCGCGAAAGATGTCCTTGCCGCCCTTCGACAAGTCGATGCGATCAGCGCGTAGGTCGGCGTGGAAGTCTCCTTGGCTGCCGCTGTCGAAGTACAGAAACCCTTCGACATTGCCGCGGTACAGGTTCCCTTGTCGCACATAGACCTGCAGTGTCTGGTCGATGTTGCCGTGACCCAGTCGCCCCTGTAACAGCGGCGAGATCTCGAACTGACCCCCTTCGGGGGGCTTGAACTTGCCAGCGAGTGCATCTTGGATCGCCGGATGCACCAGGCCGTAGCAGAACTTCACTTCCGTGCTGTGGACACGGAATCGATTGAAGCGCAGTTGATTGATGTTGGCGGTACCTTGGAAGCTGTGAGGTCGTCCCGGCACTGCGCTGCCTCCGAATTGCAGCCGCGCGTCGATTTCATCGAACTTCACGCCGAAGTCGACCGAGAGGTTGTGCCCCGCCAGTTCACCGAAGTAGCGCACCTGTTCTTGTCGCTCGGCGCCGGTCTTGCCGGGGATATGATGGTACTTGACGTGGAACTTGCCCGAACAGAATCCTCTGAGGCCGATCCCTTCGAAGAAGTTGCGCAGATGGGGCGGCAATGCATCCAGCAACTTGTCGTCGATCGCGAGCCCCGGCCCACCTTTCCAGGCGCGGATCTCGACCAATTCGAGGTCGAGTACTTGCCGCCGCGGATCTTCGTGGTCGGTGCCGTAGACCCCTTCGACGATCAAGCGTGGTCCGACGTTGGGGTCCGTCTGCAGTTGCCGAAACTGGATGTCGCCGGTGCTGAGCGTGTGAATGGCTTGTCCAGACGAGAACGTCATCGGGTACGGCAGCGGTTCGTAACGAAAGCGCAGAGGCGGCAGCACGTTGACCGTTGTCCGCACTTCGACTGGGTTCTCCTTTTCTGCGCCGGTGAGGCCATGCCGTGTGAAGATCTCCACCTGGGTGTCGACACGCCCTTCGAGGTGGAACGACCGCACGACCTCCTCGGCGCCGTCCGGGAGCGCATCCAGCACGTCTTCGTCGATCAGTAGGTTGCCGGAGTGGATGATCAGCTCTAGGTGCCCTGGCACGTCGCCGCCCCAACCGATGCTGCCGGCGGTCAGTGCTACGTCAGAAGAATCGTTGCGGCCGCGGACCGACTTGAACGTGACTCGGTCGCGATGCCCTTCGGCGCCGCGCGGCAGGCGCTGGTACTCGACGGTCCCGGTGACGTCTTCGACGCGGTACGGAAACAGTGCGTAGCGCATCGAGTTGTTGTTGAGGTCTACCGTCAGCCCAATCTCTGGATCATCGATCGAGCCGTGGATCCAA
This sequence comes from Planctomycetota bacterium, assembly GCA_039028735.1. Classification (GTDB taxonomy): domain Bacteria; phylum Planctomycetota; class UBA8108; order UBA1146; family JAJFFE01; genus JBCCHQ01. Next base: position 5,991 of record JBCCHQ010000147.1, read on the forward strand.
GCCCGCGCGTCGACTTGCCCACCAGGGTCGTACAGCGTCCAGATCTCACGGACCGCCGGGGGCAGCGCTTCTTCGAGGTTGCGATTGAGCGGAAACTCCTCGAGTTCGACGTGAAGGTCGAGGTTGCCTTCGAACGGTACCGGGGCACTACCCCACAAGCCGAGGCTCGACGAGCCAATGCTGCCGACGACTTGTTCCTTGTGGTCGACCCACAGCCGGTTGCCGTCGAAGTGGACCGAACCGCGCAGGTTTTCGATGCGATACGGCAGGTCGGCAAAACCAAAGTCGACGCCGTGCAGGATCAACTCGGAATCGATGCGTTCCGGTGTCATCTCGCCTTGCACATGGGCGCGTAGGCCAACGCGGCCGACCGGGTTCAAGTCACGCCACAGAGCGATCAGGTCTGGGGGCAACAGCGCTTCTGATTCTGGCCCCAACGATATCTCTGCGAGTTCGAGAACGATGTCGCTGCCGGTGACGGTGCCGTCTGCGCTGAATTCGGTGTAGCCCTCGATGCGCGCATCGCCGTGACCGACGACACCCGACAGCGCGCCGATCGTCTCGACGCGATCGGGCGTGACGCGGACTTGGCCGCTGAGCGCATCGATCTCAACGCCATAGTCGACCGCGAACATGCGTCCGTCGACGACCTCCAAGACTGCCTGCCAATGCTTGGCGACTCCGTCCGCGACTTCGATGTCGACGGTGAGGTCTGCGCGTCCACTAGGCTCGATGGAATCCCAGTAGTCGAGGAACGTCGGCGGGATGCGGGCGCGTAGCTTGTTGTCGATCGCAACGCGACGCACTTCTAGATGGGCCTCAAACGATGAGAGGTCCGTTCCCTTGCCGCTGAAGCGAACGCTGCGGACGGCGGGGACCGCGGCCGTGCCAGCGATCTCGAAGCCACTATCGCCGTCGGGGAGACGCAGCGTTGCCCGCGGGACGCGCAGCGCTTCACCCACCGGTGCAATGGTTTCTGGGCACAACAGCAGCTGCAGGTCTTCGACCTCGATCTGCGGTAGCGTTGGCGTCTGCGACTGGTCGTCGTTGATCTGGGCGAGCAGCCCAAGGTTCAGTGCGCCGTCGATTCTTTCGAGATGAATGCGTGGCCCCAGCATGCGGACGCCGTCGATCGTGACCCTTCCACGGGCCAGGTCGAGGAGCCGAAACGTCAGGTTCAGCTCATCGATCGCAACCGCTTCCGGGGCGCGGCACCCCGTTGGGTTCTTGATCACGAGGCCGCGAACGGTCAGTCCAGACAGCAGTCCGAACTCGACGCTGCGAAAGCTGTAGTCGACATCGAGCATGTCGGTCAGCGCGATGCGGGCACGCGCTTCCATTTGGCTGGGGCGAATCAGGATCGCGATGTTGACGGCAGCAAGACCGATGATGAGCAGCGGTGGCAGCACGAGAAGCAGCAGCCAGCGTGGGAATTGCCGCTTCTTGCGCGCGGTGCCTTTGCGCGTGCGCAAGCGAGGTCGCTGGTGTGTCGTCGGTGCCATCAGACCTCTTGTTTCGAAACCACAATGCCTGGCAACAGTATCGAGGGGGCAGCCCGCTGGGCCAAGCTTCTACTCAGGATGATACGGAGAGTGAGACGACTGGGTTCCCCCAGGGTGCGGTTTCTCGAGCAGTGTCCGCCTCCGTAGCGCCTCTGGCAGCTTCGTTTCCAAGCTTGCGGTGCCCCGATACTCGCGTCGGACCCTTTGGCCGAACTGACTTGGGATTTCGTACGGGACGCTGCCGGCCCACCGTGCCAGGTCGTGCGCGGTGATCTCTTCGTTCTCCTGGCGCCCCAGCAGCGTGACACGATCGCCGATCTTCACTTCCGGGACATCGGTCACATCGACCATTGTGTAGTCCATCGTGACGCGACCGATCGTCGGTGCACTCTTGCCACGGATCAGGACCCTTGCACGCCCCGACAGCTGAAAGTGGTAACCGTCGTGGTAGCCGACCGGCAACGTGGCAAGTCGCGTCTTGCGCCGCGTGCGGAACGTGCCGTGATAACTGACAGGAGTCCCCGGCGGCAGATCCCGTAAGTACACGACTTGAGTGTGCAGCGACAGGATCGGTCGCAACTCGCGCATCGGCGGGCCGGGTGCGATCCCGTAGAGTGCGCCTCCGAGTCGGACCATGTCGTAGTGTGCTTGTGGATAGTCGACCAGCGACGATGAGCTGGCGACGTGCACGGTCGGCACTTCGATGCCGCGTTCCTTGGCACCGGCCAACACTCGATCGAAGCGTTGCAGCTGTGCATCGGTGAAGACACGATCGTGCAGCGGCGAAGCCAAGTGCGTGCCAATGCCGGCGAGTTGCAGGTGCGGCGATCGCGCGATGGCTTCGAGGTGCTTGACGGCGTTCGATGGCGCTACGCCGAGACGACTCATCCCTGTGTCGATGAGCACGTGCAGTTCGAGGCGTGTCTCATGGCGTCGTGCGACTTCTTCGAAGACGCGAATTCGGTCGGGCGAATGGACCGTCGGCGTGATGCCATGCTCGATCAGTTCGGGGATCTCTTGGTCGACGACCGCGCCCAATACGATGATCGGCGAGCGGATCCCATGACTGCGCAATTGGATGGCTTCGTGCGAGTCGCCGACGCCGAGCATTGCGATGCCAGCCTGCTCGAGAGCGTCGGCAATCGGTACCGCGCCGTGGCCGTAGGCATCGGCTTTGACGACGCCGAGGATCTTGCAGCCAGGTCGCACTGCCTGCCGGCAAAACTCCAAGTTGCGACGCAACGCGCGTAGATCGATCCGGGCCCAGACTCGCGGAAGATGCATTAGCTGCCCTTCTTTCGCGCGTCGGCCATCTCTTCGGCTTGCGACGCGCGCAGATAGGTTGGGACCAGCTCGTGCGGGTCGCGAAACTCAGGAGGTTCTGGCGTCGTGTTGTCGCGAATCGCGGTCCACTGCGCCTGAGCGAGCGCATGGACGTGGGCGCTCTGGGGAACGTCCCACTCCGGCGCTAGCAGCGGGAACTGATCGACGCCGGGCAGGGTCAACCGTCCCTCACCCACGAGCGGAGTGCCTGCCGGAAGTTGCCCGAGGTACTCGTCGGGGGCCGCCAGACTGTCTTCGGTCAGGCGGGTGACCGTGGTCGTGCCTGGTTCGGTCTCGGCGCAACGAAAGAGGGCGCCGTAGCAGGCATCGCGGCGCGCATCGAGTACCACGGCAAAGTCACCGGGCTGCGTTACGTTGCGCGCGATCACGCCCAGCGTCGAGACTGCCAGAGTCGGAACGCCCAGCCCCCAGGCCAACGCCTTCGCGGTGGCGACGCCGATGCGAACCCCGGTGTACGAGCCGGGACCGGCGCTGACGGCGATCAATCCCAGATCGGTGCGCTCGAATGGGCTGTTGGCGACGGCTTCGTCGATGCGCGGTTGCAGCTCGCGGGCGTGCACGAGCCCCGGTGAGAACGGCACGACGAACGGAGCGCTAGTGCCATCGCCGAGCGCGACAGAGCCTTGCTTGTGACTGGTCTCAATGGCCAAGATGGCTTGCTTGAGCGCGTTCAATTCTACAGTTCCCCTTTATGGCCGACTTCGTGGCCGACCCGGCCGAGTGGCCCTACTCCCCTTGCCCGACTCAATCTACCCGTAGCGCTCGTAGAACTCTCTCGCATTTTCGACGTACTTTGCCGCTGACTTCACGATCCCCGCCCTCTCCTGCTCCGTGGTCTCCCGGACGACTTTGCCGGGCACACCGCGCACGAGCGAGTTGCTGGGGATGCGGGTGCCCGGGGACACCACGGCCCCGGCCCCGATCAGCGATCCAGCGCCGATCTCGACGTCTTCCATCAAGATTGCGCCCATTCCGATCAGGCAGCCCGCTGCAATGACGCGCCCATGCAGGATGGCTCGGTGGCCGATCGTACAGTTGGGGCCGATCGTCATCGGCTTGCCAGGGTCGGCGTGCACCATCGTCAAGTCTTGGATGTTCGTGCCGGCACCGACGTGGATCGCCGCGTCGTCGCCCCGCAAGACCGCGCCGTACCAGATGTTCACGTCGGTTTCGATCGTGACATCCCCTTCGATGACGGCGTTGCCGGCCAGATACCAGTCAGCGCTGCGCAGGAACTGGGTGTTGTGTTGCATCACGACGGCTGGTCCTCTGGGGTTTCGCTTGTAAGGTGTTCTATTTTAGGGGTTTGCGCCTGCAGTGCGCTGAGCTTGCGATCATCGGCGAGGATCTCGACGACGGCCTCTTTGACGCCACGCTCCTCGAGGAGTCGCGACAACAAGACGCGCTGGTAGCTGATCGCGGCCAGCTCTGACTTCAGCTGCCGGTCGCGATCGTCCTTTTCGCGCACGTGCTGTTGGAACAGCTTTTCTTGCAGCTGCTCGTTCTCGACCAACAGGTTCAAGACCAGGTCGGCGCGGGCGTCTTTGCTCATCTTGCCGGGCACGCCAGCCGCTTTGCGACGGTACTCGTCCAGCTGCCCCTCGAGCCGCTTGATCTCGGCTGCGAGTTGCTGGTTGGCTTCCTGCAGCTTCCCTTTGTCGTGCTCGAAGAAGTCGGCCAGCGACTTCTCGATGTTGAACATCTGGGTTTCGCGGTTCTTGCGCTCTTTGCGGTGCACCCAGCGCATCCACCAGGTACCGACGAAGAACATTGCAGCGCCTAGGATCAGCGCTACGACGGCGATCAGTGACTTTTCGGCGAACGTGAGAGCGGCCCAATCGGCCAGGAGGATCGGCCAGTCAGCCAAAAACGGCCCTAGCGCTGCATGCGGACCAGATAGAGAGGACATGCGTGTTTTTCAGACTTTCCGCACAGTGAACCGGCGTGCCGTTGAGAATAACGCGGCGTCGGCCAAAAGTCCCGGGAAAGCGTAGCGTTGCTGCGCAACGTCACTAAACTCCCGGCGTTGCTCGCTGTGAGCCCTAGTTGAGAGGGAGTGGGTCCCGTGCCCCATGTCATCATTGCCGATCCGCCGCCGCTGCAGCAGTTCTACGACAGCTACGAAGTGTGGGTCGAAAAGCGTTCCGATGGGTCCGTGCTGCAAACCCGTGGAGCTTTCCTGCGTGACGACCGCATGGCGGTCTTGGTCGAGTGCATTACCGTCGAAATCGGCCCGCCCGTGCACTTCTTCGTCGTCGTCGAGACCAAGCGCAAGCAGATCACTGTCCGCTGTTACCCCCATCCAAGCCCCCCGCGGACTGAGTCGGTCAAGACTCTGATCGGTGTCGTTGCGCGCAAAGTGCTGGCACTCGGTGGCAAGATCGAGCGTACGAATCTCGACTTAGAGTGACGGGCAAGGACGGCTCGGCTTGATCGGTCGACCGTACGGTTGTCGTCGCGGTGCGTTCTCCGCTATATTCCGCACCGTCGCGAACTCGTGCCGACGGATGGGAAATGGGGAAAAAGAAAAAGACAGCCCGCAAGAAGAAGGTCGCCTCGCGCAAGAAGGCGACTCGAAGCCAAAGTTCCAAGAAGAAGGTTTCCAAGAAGAAGGCCACGAAGAGGGCCGCGAAGAAATCGAAGGCCGCGAAGAAGAAGTCGCGGCCGACATCGACGAAGACGGCCAAGAAAAAGGTCGCGAAGCGGGCGACGAAGGCGACCAAAACCTCCGCGAGGAAGAGCCCTACCCAGGCTAGGAAACAGGCCGTGATCCGAGACAACACCAAGCGCCCGGCAACGGCGAAGAAGGCTCGCAGCCGTGTGAAAGGCGAAGTCGCCTACGACGAGAACGCGATCCAGACGCTGGATGCACTCGAACACATTCGTTTGCGTACCGGTATGTACATCGGTCGCATCGGCGATGGTGGGCATCCGCTCGACGGGATCTACATCATGCTGAAGGAAGTCATCGATAACTCGATCGACGAATTCATCATGGGGCATGGCAAGCGCCTGGAGATCGCACGCGAAGGCAACTCGATCACCGTGCGAGACTATGGTCGTGGGATTCCGCTGGGCAAAGTTGTCGATTGCGTCAGCCAGATCAACACCGGCGGTAAGTACAACGACGACGTCTTCCAGTTCTCGGTGGGGCTCAACGGAGTCGGCACGAAGGCCGTGAACGCGTTATCGAGCGACTTTGAAGTGTGCAGTTGGCGTGACGGCAAATACAAGCGGGCTAGCTTTCAGCGCGGCATGTTGACCAGCGAAAAGTCTGGCCGCGATGCCAAGAACAAGAATGGAACGCTGATCCGCTTCTTCCCGGATGCCGAGATCTTCAGCGACTACGATTGGCAAGAAGACTTCATCGAGCAGCGCCTGCAGTTCTATGCGTTCCTCAATAGCGGCCTGACGCTGCTCTACAATGGCAAGAAGTTCCAAAGCAAAAAAGGACTCGAGGATCTGCTGTATCACGAGTTGGGCGATGAAGCGCCGCTGTATGAGCCGATGCGCTGCACGATTGACCAGATCGAGTTTTCGCTAGCGCACACCAATGCCTACGGGGAGCGCTACTTCAGCTTCGTCAACGGCCAGTACACAACCGACGGCGGTACGCATCAGAGTGCGTTCCGCGAAGGTGTGCTCAAAGGCGTCAACGAGTTTGCAAAGAAGAACTTCGCCGGAGAAGACGTGCGCGACGGTTTGATCGGTGCGGTAGCGATCAAGCTGCAAGATCCCGTGTTCGAGAGCCAGACGAAGAACAAGCTCGGTTCGACCGACGTGCGGCAGTGGGTAGTGCCAGCCGTGCGGGAGCAAGTGATCTTGTGGCTGCACAAGAACAAGAAGGTCGCAGAGAAGTTGCTGGAGAAGGTGCGGCTGAACGAGAAGCTGCGCAAGGAACTCGCTTCGATCAAGAAAGAGGCCAAGGAGCGCGCGAAGAAGGTCGCCATTCGGATTCCGAAGCTGACCGATTGCAAGATCCACTACACCGACGAAGGCGACCTGCGGCGCGACGACACGTCGATCTTCCTGACGGAAGGGGACTCGGCCGGCGGCGCGATGGTGCAGGCGCGAGACGTCTACACCCAAGCGATCTTCAGTCTCAAAGGGAAGCCGCTGAACGTCTACGGGCACAAGCGCGATACCGTCTACAAGAACGAAGAGCTCTACAACATCATGCGCGCGCTGGGCATCGAGGACGGGCTCGAGGGGCTGCGCTACAACAAGGTAGTGATCGCCACCGACGCCGACGTCGACGGGATGCACATCCGCAACTTGCTGCTGACGTACTTCCTTCGCTACTTCGAAGAGCTGGTCATCAAGGGTCACGTCTACATTCTGGAGACACCGCTGTTTCGCGTGCGCAACAAGAAGGAAACGCAGTACTGCTACAGCGAACGCGAGCGCGACTCTGCTCTCAAGAAGATCCGTGGCGGCGAGGTGACCCGCTTCAAGGGGCTAGGCGAGATCAATCCTCGGGAGTTCGGTCAGTTCATCGGAGACGAATCGCTGCTGGTCCCTGTCACGGTCAAGAGCATGAGCGACGTCAACAAGTGCTTGGAGTTCTACATGGGCAAGAACACTCCGCAGCGTCGAGATTTCATTGTCGACAACCTCATGACGGATCTGTCGTAGCATGACGAGCCAAGAAGCCTTAGGAGGCACACGATGAGTCAGCTGCGGCCGCTCATGCAGGACAACTTCCTGCAGTACGCGAGCTACGTGATCATTGATCGCGCGATCCCCGACATGCGCGATGGGTGTAAGCCAGTGCAGCGACGTATCCTGCATACACTGCACCAGATCAACGACGGCAAGTTCCACAAGGTTGCCAACGTCATCGGCGAAACGATGAAGCTGCACCCGCACGGAGATGCGTCGATCGGTGACGCGCTCGTCGTGCTGGCGAACAAAGAGTACTTCATCGAGAAGCAGGGGAACTTCGGCAATATCGTGACTGGCCACCGGTCGGCTGCGCCACGCTACATCGAGTGCCGCCTGACGCCGCTTGCTCTCGAGACGATGTTCAACAAGCCGTTGACCGAGTTCATTCCGTCTTACGATGGCCGTAAGGAAGAGCCGATCTTCTTGCCGGCCAAGTTACCCGTCATCTTGATGCTGGGTCCCGAGGGGATCGCGGTGGGGATGGCGACGAAGATCTTGCCGCACAACATGATCGAGCTGCTCGAAGCGCAGGTGAAGATCCTTGCGAAGAAGAGCTTCAAGATCCTGCCGGACTTTCGGCAGGGCGGCATCATGGATGCGTCGGAGTACGAAGACGGGGCCGGTAAGGTCAAGGTGCGGGCGCGGATCGAACAGCGTGGTGACAAGAAGCTCGTCATCACCCAAGTGCCGCCGAATACGACGACCGAGAGTCTGATCGCGTCGATCGAGAGTGCCACCCAGAAGGGGAAGGTGAAGATCAGCTCGATCAGCGACTTCACCACTGACGCCGTTGAGATCGAGTTGATGCTGGCGCGCGGAATCTACGCGGAGGAAGCGATTCCGCAGCTCTATGCCTACACCGACTGTGAAGTCAGTATCTCGTCGAACGTCGTCGTGATCGTCGACGATCGTCCCGTCGAGCTGACCATCAGCGAGATGCTGAAGCTGCTGACCAAGCAGCTGAAGAAGCAGGTCAAGGCACAGCTCGAGTACGAGCTAGGGCAGCTGCAAGACCGCGAGCATTGGCTCACGCTCGAGCAGATCTTCATAGAGCAGCGGGTCTACAAGAAGATCGAAAAGGCGAAGACCGAGAAGGGTGTGCGCGATGCCGTGTGGAACGGTATGCACGAGTACGAGCTGCTTTTTGCCCGCCCGATGGTCGAAGACGATGTCGCACGACTGCTGGAGATCCGCATTCGCCGCATCTCGGCGTACGACATCGCTCGCAATCGCAAGCAGATCGAAGAGGTTGCCGCGGCGATCAAGAAGGTCAACACGAAGCTTCGCAACCTGACAAAGACGACGACTGCTTACTTGCAGGATCTGATCAAGCGCTACAAGGACCAGTATCCACGGCGTACGCAGGTGGGCAGTTTCGAGACCGTCGACAAGAAGGCCGTAGCGCGCCAGCACATTCGCCTCACGTACGATTCGGAAACGAGCTTCTTCGGGTCGCAAGTGCGAGGGAAGCACTTCGCACTGACCGTCAGCGAGTACGACCGGATCCTGGCGATCAGTAGCGATGGCAGCTATCGCGTGATGGCCCCTCCGGAGAAGGTACTGTTGCCTCGCAAGCTGCTCTACTGCGCGGTCTTCGACCCCGAGGAAGGGGTCCACTTCACCGTCGTCTATCGCGACAAGAAGAAAATCTGCTTCGGCAAGCGCGTACACATTCAGAAGTTCATCAAAGACAAAGAGTACAGCCTCATCAAAGAAGGAAAGATCGACCTTCTCACTCAGGATGAGGACCTTGGCGTGTTGCAGATGGACTTCGTTCCGGCCAAGTATCAGCGCGTAAAGTCTGCAGACTACGATCTCGACACGCTCGAAGTCATGGGCGTCGCTGCGCGTGGAGTGAGGCTGGCGCCGAAACCGGTGCGCAAGCTCAAGCGTAAGTAGTTACGTTCCGAGAAGCTGCCTCGAGTGGCCCGATTGCGAACGCTAAACGGGCCCGAACCTTGCCTCCCGAGAAAGTCGACTTCGCGGAAGAAGCGCCTCTCGCTTCGACGTAAGTTTCTCTGATTCCCTGTCCTGCTACTGTTCACGATGCGTCGTTTTGGTGCGCCCGCGAGCCCGCCGGGCCCGTCAATTGTTGCGTTGTGGGTTTCCATCGTACTCTTCTCCAGTAGGTGGGTTGTATCGACCCAGCGACCGGCCCGAGGCCTGTCTGCTGTGGGCGCACCGCACCTTCGCAGTCTCGAAAGGACGCGAACGATGAAAACCTCAGTCTTGGTTAGCCTGATTACGGTGACGCTGCTGTCGTCATCGAAAACAGCCGAAGAGCTACCGCTCCTCGATGGGCTGATCGAACCGAGCCTGGTCCTCGAGCTGGGCCTCCCTGTCGAGGGGCGCCTGGAGTTAGTGGACTGTGAAGTAGGTGATCTGATCCAAGCTGGCGACGTCGTGGCACGACTCGATTCGAGTGTCATTGAGGCGCAGCTCAAGGTTGCCGAAGCTCGCGCGACACAAGTTGCGGAACTGAACGCAGCCAAAGTGCAGTACGAACATACGAAGAAGCGAGCGGAGATGTACCGCGACCTGTTCGAGAAGCGGACCGTGTCGAAGGAGGAGCTCGAAGAAGTCGAGCACTTCTACGACCAGGCCAAAGCCTCGTTGGAGCAGGTGCAGGAGTCACTCCGAATCGCTGGACTGGAGTGTGAGCAGCTTCGCCGCCAGGTTGTCGAGCGTCAGATTGTCAGCCCTGTGACGGGGAAGATCCTCGACAAGCTGCTGTCGCCCGGTGAGTTGGTGACGGTTGCAGAAGCGACCGTGCTGAAGATTGCTGTATTGAACCCGCTCTACGTTGAGATGCTCGTCCCCGCGGAGCTCTATGGAAAGATCTCCGAGGGAATGACGGCTACCGTACTCGTCGAATCGCCGATCAAGGGTCGCTACCCGGCTGTCGTGCGAGTTGTCGAGCCCGTGATCCACGCCGCCAGTGGCACCTTCAAGGTGCGGCTGGAAGTGGATAACGAGGATTACATGATTCCGGCTGGCCTTCGATGTCACGTTAGGTTTGGGAGCTAGCCCGCCCCCGGCTTGGCGTAATTCAGAGGAAAGATCTGCAATGGCAGAGGCGCAAAGAACTTCTAACGAGGAGCTCGAGCTCGATATCATCAAGGATATCGAGAATCAGAGTGTCGAGCAGCTTCGCAAGAAACGCCTGCACGAA
>JBCCHQ010000148.1:0-16482 GCA_039028735.1 Planctomycetota bacterium
CCGCGGGCGTGACCCGCATCTCCTGCCAAGTTGTGTTCTCGGCGCACTGCTTATGCCCGCCGGAGTCGAAGCCGCCCCGGATTCACCTCGGCCGAAGGCAGCACTCAATGCCGCCCGCGCATGTGGGCTGCAAGCTCCGGAGCCGATGCTCAGAAACTACCGAATAGAAGACGAGACAATCTCGCGAATGAACAAGGAGTCCGGGAATGGATGAATGGAAAGCAGAAGATGAGTGGACCTACAAGGTCGTGCTGAACCACGAAGAACAGTACTCGATCTGGCCGACGCATCTTGACGACCCCGCTGGCTGGCGAGACGCCGGCGTGACCGGCAGCAAGCAGGAGTGTCTAAGCTACATTGGGGAAGTCTGGACTGATATGCGACCGCTCAGCGTACGCCGCGAACTCGACAAGGACCACGACTAGGCCGATGAGTCAGCAGGGATGGGAGCGCTCGCGTCCTCTCTTAGCAGTTGACAGACGGGTCGTCGAGGCCATGCTCGAGCCGCTTGCCGGCACGGCGAACCTCTCGAACGTAGAGGTGCTAACGGGAGGCCTGGCGAACACGAACCTGAAGGTCAAAGTCGCCAACACAGGGCTGACGTGCGTCATCCGCATCTACACCCGGGAACAACCCGTCTGCGAACGCGAAGTCAACGCGATGGAATTCGTGCGTTCAGAGACAAAGGCACGAAATCTGCCCCGCGTCCCCGTCCCACGCGTCTTCTTCGCGGATCCGAATGGCTCGCTGACGGGTTATCCGTACGCGGTTGTGGAGTATGTGGAGGGCGTGACGCTAGCAGAGGCGCTGCAGCTAGCATCTGAAAACGATCTCGGCGTGCTCGGTACACTAGTTGGCCGCGCTGCGGCCGCTTTGTCTCACCTGCGGCTGCCATGGTGCGGAGAACTAGGACCATCCCTAGAACTTGTCAGGGACTGGGGAACTCCGCTTTCGGTCACGGTGGATCACATCCGCAGGTGCGTCCAAAGCCCCCGCGCCGGCCGTCGAATGGGGACGCAGCTTCGAAGACGTCTCTGGCGGTACATCGAAACCAACGCTTCCGAGCTGCAAGTTCTCGAAGACGCCTACTCGCTCCTTCACGGCGACTTCAAACCCCAGAACATCATCGTCAGCAGAGAGCGAGACAGTTGGGAACTCGCAGCGATCGTTGACTGGGAGCTAGCCTGCGCTGGTCCCCCACTCGCGGACCTAGGTACGCTCCTGCGACGGAGGTCTTTGCACGATGACGCGTTCGCTTGCGGAGTCGCTGCGGCGTTTCAGGAGAACGGGGGAACGCTTCCGCAGAACTGGAGAAGGCTGGCGCGCCTTCTCGACTTGAATGCGATGTGCACCTTTCTCGACCATCGTGGCGAGCGGCCCCACGTCTTCGCAGATGCGGTCGAGCTCATCGAGCACACCCTTGACGATAATGAGCGATCGTATGCGCGATGATGCGACTCTGACGGAGTTGGGGGATATGGCTCGGGCGGCTGCGCAGGAAGCTCCCGCCGTCACGGCACTGATTTCATCTTCCGGAGAGGAACTCACATATGCCGAACTCGAATCTTGGGTCGACAGAGTCTCCGCACAGCTCATTGAGCACGGCGTTCGCTCCGAGGACCCCGTCGGGGTCTACGTCCGCCGCGGTCGTGCAGAGCTGGTCGTCTCGCTGCTATCGATTCTGCGTATCGGGGCCGTCTATCTGCCGTTCGATGTACAGCATCCCCCCACTCACCTAGAGAATATTGCCAAAGCAACTCGTGTTCAGACCGTGCTCACGACGAGCGACCTGTTGGCGACGCTGACCTCTATCGCGGCCTGCCGGCCGCTCGTGGTCTGCGAACGGCACTCGGACAGACCTCCCTGTACTGCGCGAAACGTCGTGTCCGACGAGCAGCTTGCGTACCTTGTCTTCACTTCAGGCTCGACGGGCGTCGCAAAAGGGGTCGCGATGACCCGCCGCGGGCTTTCTCGTTTGGCGCATTGGCAACGACGAGCCCTCGCTCGAACAGAGCGCGTCCTGCAATATGCCCCCGTCTCCTTCGACGTTTCGTTGCAGGAAATTGTCAGCAGTATTGGCCTCCGGGGGACTCTCTGCCTTGTAGACGAGCCGACTCGTCGCAACCCGGCTCGACTGCTTGACTTCATTGTCGAACGAGAAATCGAGACCCTGTTCGCACCATTCGTCGCTTTGCAGCAGCTCTCTGACTACTGCGTCCGCTCGGGCAAGTTTCCTCTGTCGCTGAAACAGATCTTCACCGCGGGCGAGCGACTACGGATTACAGACGCGATCCGGGAGATGTGCCTTACGACCGACGCGACGCTCACAAACGACTACGGACCCACAGAAGCGCATCTCGTGACGAGCCTCAAGCTCGGAACGTCTCCCGAATCATGGACCACGTTTCCCCCGATTGGGGCGCCTGTCTTCGGAGTGCGAGTCTTTGTGGTGGATTCTGAGCGAGCACCTGTCGCGCCGGGTGAAGTGGGTCAGTTGTTCGTAGGGGGGCCTGCTGTCGCGCGCTGCTACTGGGACGACCCGACACTTACTGCGGATCGATTCCTTCCTGACTGGCTGTCCGGGGAGAAGGGCGCCCGGCTGTATCGAACGGGCGACTTGGTACGGGAATTGCCGGACGGAAGTCTCGCGTTCGAGGGGCGCGTTGACGACCAGGTTAAAATCCGCGGCTTTCGGGTCGAACCCGCCGAGGTTGAGGCATTGCTTGCGGCACATCAAGCGGTTCGAGATGTTGCTGTCGTCCCCTGGGAAGTCAAACCAGGCGTTTCAAGACTGGCTGCGTTCATAGTAGCTGAACCGCAAACGGCAACAGACCAGATCCGGACATGGCTTCGTAGTCGAGTCGCAGATCATCTGGTGCCCACCCGCTTCGAGCTCGTTGGCTCGCTTCCACGCACGGCCAGTGGCAAGGTCGACCGGGGCCAGCTGCGAGAGAGTTCAAGCGTCTTCCCCTCTCCGCCAAGATCGCAAAGGACTGATCACGCGCTTCGGCACATCGAAGACATATGGCGCGACATTCTAGGACACTCCGATTTTGGCACAGACGACGACTTCTTTGACGTGGGAGGGGACTCTCTACTCGCCACAATGGCGGCAGAGAAGCTTCGAAACGCTTTGGGGGTCGATATCGAGTTGTCGGCTTTTCTCGAAGACGCGACGGTGAGGGGAGTCGCGAACCGCATTCGACAACTTCGAAGCGGTTCGGGCAAGAAAGCTAGGAGCCCCGCCCAACTGGTTCCGATTCGGGCCGGAGACGGCTCCAACGTCCACGTCGTGCTGGTACACCCGCTGGGGGGGACACTCCTAGCATATCGCGATCTCGTCAGAGCACTCCCGGCTCGCGTGCCACTCTGGGGAATGGAGTGGAGCGCTGGGGATGAGCACATTGAAACGCGCCCTACCATCGAATCAACCGCGTCCCAACACGTCAACCGCGTTGAAGCGGGGGGGAGCAACGTCGAGGTGACCCTGCTCGGCTGGTCGTTCGGGGGAGTGCTCGCCTACGAGATAGCGCAGCAGTTGCTCCGACGCGGCCGACGAGTACGCCTTGGCCTCATCGATGCAAATCCGGCGTTCGATACAACAACAGGTAAGAGCAGTACAGACCTTTCCGCCGCATCCAGGTTCTCGCGAGAGCTCTCCAAGGCCCGCGACGCGGCCGATCGGCTTCAGCGCGACGTCGCGTTTCATCGCCTGTTCCAACACCACGGCGGTACTCTGTTTGGTTCTAGTGCACCTACCGGACTAGGCCTACGACATGTTGAGCGATATTTGGAGCTAGCAGAACGAAACCTCTACGCCGCAGCTCGATATAGCCCCATCTCCTACCCGGGATCAGTCGACTTGTTTCAACCGAAGCAATCGCGGGAAGGGGTGCAGCAAGCATCGGTTCGCATCCTAGAGAAGCTCGTCAACGGTGCGCTGCGCTGCCACTCCATACCCGGGGATCACCATTCGTTACTTCGACAACCAAACGTGGAGGAGCTCGTAGCTGCGCTGTTCACCGCAAAGCAACGCCGACCTCAGAATGAGAACCGATGAACAACGACACAGCAACAGCACAACGAGAGCGTGAATTCTTTGATACGCACGGCTACGTCGGACCATTCAAGCTCTGGGAACCGAAACGAATGCGGCGTTTTTGGGGTGAGCAGCGTCGGGCGTTGCTGGACCCGACCACCAGACAGCACGCAACCTATCCCGGGAATCCGCTCAACTACGACCGCCACCTCGACATTCCAGGTCTCCGTTCGCTCGTCTCTGAACCACTCTTGGCGCAGAAGGCAAGCGCAGTGTTGGGTCCTGATCTCCTGTGTTGGAGGACGGAGTTTTTTCCCAAGAATCCCGGCTCCCCCGGGACGGGGTGGCACCAAGTCGAGACGTACACAATCGGCGACACCGACAAGTCGATGCTCGTTCCGACGAAGCGAGTTCCGAATCAGCCGATCGAACTCACTATCTGGGTCGCGTTCACTAGTTCGTCCCGCGAGAACGGCTGCCTGCGGCTGCTACCTGGAACTCACCACACCTGGCGGTACGATGAGAAGCGTCCTCAGAAACACGTTTCCGAGCTGGGCGACGTCCACCCCGGCCGATTCAGCTTCTTCGGGTACGACTACAGTGAACTAAAGGTCTCGGATTCCTGGACCCCTGAAGATGAGGTGGCGTTCAACGCTGAGATGGAAGCGGGAGAGTTCGTGATCTTCACGGCTCGCACGGTCCACGGTTCGCTGCCTAACCGCAGCCGCAGACAACGGGTCGGCTTTGCCATCCGCATCGTCCCCACACACGTCAGAGTCTACGACGGAATGACGGAGTTCAAGGAGTTTGGGGAGCACTTCGATCTCTCGCGCCATCGTTGTGTCCAGATCCTCGGCACCGATGAATACAAACACAACCGAGTGTCAACGGACGGATACTGCCCCGATGAGACCTCGTAGATCACTGCCCGTCCTCGGAGGCCTTCGCCACGCGGCGGCGACAGCGACAGCGACAGCGCCGAAGTGCAAGCGGGTACTCCTGCTGGCCCCTCGAACGATCTACGATGAGCAACGGGATCATGTGTTCAACTTCAGTCTTACGGTCGCAACCATTGCCGGCGCGCTGCTCGAGGCCGGTCACAAAGTCGCGTCTCGCCTGCTCTACCTCCCGTGGCACGAGAAATGGACAGCGGCGAACGAAGACTGGTCCGGAGTCGACGTCGTCGGAATTACAGTCAACTCTGCCCAACTCCCCGCGGCTCTCGCCTTGGCGGAAGAGGTTAGGCGACATGCGCCGTCTTGTGTCCTGGTCGCAGGTGGGGCGCATGCGACTTTCGCTCCGGAGGAACTGCTCTGCGGGGGTTTTGACTACTGCGTGCTGGGAGAGGCTGAAACGGGGTTCCTGCAGCTACTCAATGCGCTGGGGGACGAAACAAGCACCAGCCTCGACGAGGTCGGCGGTCTTGTGCGGCTCGGAGAGGACGGGGCTGTTCTCCGCAACGCGGACCCGGTCCCCTCGCTGGAACTCGACACACTCCCACTCCCGGACTGGAGTATCGACGATCATGCTCGCATTCTCGAGAACAACACCCATGAGCGCCTCGCTCAGATCAGGAAGTATGACTTCCTCACTCGAAATGACCGGATACTCGGCCGTCTGTCTATAGAGTCATCGCGCGGCTGCCCTTATATCTGCATCTTCTGCACGACCAACAAAGTGAAGGGACAGGCTTTTCGATTCAAGTCAGCGCGCCGGGTAATGGCGGAGCACGATGCCTTTCGAGCGTTCGTCAAGCGGTACAACCCAGGAGCCACTGGACGAATCTACGCCACGTTCGTCGACGACAATTTTGGTCACGATAAGGAACGCGTCCTAGAGTTCTGCCGCGAAATCGAGTCGCGCCCCGAGCCTCTGCGGCCCCTCTGGTCGGTGATGTGCCGCGCGTCTACGGTCGGAGATCGCAGTTTCACCGAGCGAATAGTCGGCTCGGGCTGCGTAAGAATCTACATCGGTGCGGAATGTGGCTACGCAGAGGGTTTAAAGCGGACGAAGAAGGGCCTCTCCATAAGAATCCTCGACTCTGCCGCCGACGTCATTGCGACAACGCCAGGGCTGAGGCGGGCTGTCTTCAGCTGGATCCTCGGCTTCCCTTGGGAGAATCGGTCGAAGGCTTTCTTGACAATCGGCAAGGCTCTCGAAATAGCGAGAAAGAACCTCCAGATCATACGCAGCGAAATCTACACGCTCACGCCGTTTGTGGGCGCGGATGTCTCAGCTGAACTCGGGGAACCTGGGCAACGCGGACTCGCCGACATCGAACGCGCGACGTGGGGCTTCGAACACCCACTAATGAGCGACGCAGATTGCCTACAGCTGCGGCAGGTAGCTGATTTGGTGATGACTGCCTGCGCGTTTGCACGCGGCGCTCCGGTGACCATCGAGCGCCTGGCAACCTTACTATCGGCCCCCGTACTGCAAGAACAGGGTTTCGGGAACGATATGGCACATGCGCTGGCGCAGCAAACAGCTCGAACAAATGCGACGCAGTGGGCCGAAACAGAGCTGCTTCCGCAACTCCAGCACCATATCGCCGATTCACTGTCTAGCTCTACCGACTCGGAGATGTAGCAGCGTGATCGAACACAACGTCCTCAACCACACAGTCTTCGAGTTGCCTCTGCAACTCGACGCAGCTGTGCGAGCGGATCTGCGCGAACTGGGCGAGAGGTTCCGTGAGCGGGAGCTCGGGGTTATCCCCGAGTGTGGCACGCGACAAACGTGGGTGGGCTCTGATCGAGTTCCCACGAACCGACTCCATTTGCTCCGAGGTTTCTCTTGTCTCACAGCTCTTTTTGAACGAGTCGAGGTTGTCGTGACGACGGTAGCTCACGGTTTTGTCGACGGGGAGGACAGGTCTCCGCACGCTCACTACCTGAACCACAGCTGGTACTCGATAACACCACCAGGGGGGTTCGTTCGGAGCCACACGCATTCCAATCGCAACTTCGTGAGTGGCGTGTACTACCCGCACGCTCCGGCAGACTCCGGCGCGCTCATTTTTCAGGAACGCGACAACAGAAGAGTCGTGCAGGAAGAGCAGGAACTCAACATTTCTTCGGATCACCTCTACCTCTTCCCAGGGAGCCTCGCGCACCGGACGTCACCCAACCTCGGAGATGGCGACAAGACGGCGATCTCGTTCGACTACATGTTGCTGCGTCCAGACAAGGACCTGCCGCCCGGAGACCTTGTTGCCCGCGCGTGGGAAGACATAGAGCAACAGTCGAGCATCCTCGAACTGGGCCTCAAGACACTCTCTAGCGAAGACGAGAATCCTTGATGGTTGATTGTCCGGGTGGGTCTCGAAGCCAGTCCAATCACCGAGCATATTCCAGGCTCGGTCCCTCGGCCACCCAGCAACCGTGCCCTTTTCCTGACTGGGTTTCGTTTCGGGTCCTCCGATTGGGTGGTCTCGGCGTTGTCCCGGCAAGTCGGGAAGATGACCTGGCCCTCCTAGCCCCGCGGTCCTGCGAAAAACGCAGGAAGGAATTCGCCCTGGGCCGCGCGGCTGCGCGCCAAGCGTTGGCGGGACTCGGATTGGCCGTCGGCAGTATCCCAGTCGGCCGTAACAGAGAGCCGATATGGCCCGAAGGTATCCGCGGTTCGATTACTCACTCTTCAGGCCTCGCAGCCGCGCTTGTTGCCCGGAGTCAGGACACAACCGGGATTGGAATCGATCTGGAGGACTCGTCGGCCGTGCGGGGGGCTGATATCGAAAGCTTGGTGGCTTTTGGCACAGAGCGTCACTGGACCCGAGGCGACCCGGTCCGGGTCACCATGCTCTTCTCCGCCAAGGAAGCTGTGTTCAAGGCACTGTACAGATTCCGGCAGGACTACTTCGATTTCGGTGCCGTCGTGCTCGCCCCATCCGAAACCGGGTTTGCCGTACGTCTGCAGCAGCATATCGGCGGGCGTTGGCGGCGTGGTGCCCGGCTTCAGACGGAATGCAGATTGATCGGTTCCCTAGTACTGTCTTGGGTCGTTCTCGCGAGCGACGGCCAGCGAGGAACGGTCGGTGAAGTCGGGGACGATCTAGCTCGGGCGCCCTAGCGCGTAGGCTCGTCCCATCTGCTGCGGCGCTCTAGCTAAGCCTGAGAAAGCCCGGGAAACGGCCCGGAGATCTCGTAGGTAATCCCGTCTTGGGCGTGCCCGCTCCAGCCTCGCTGAGAACTGAAGTACAGCCGCGTCCCGCTCGGATCGAATGCAAACCCCGTCAACTCCGAACTTGAGTGCCCCTCCACCTCGAGTAGATCTACGCATCTGCGGTCCCTATCGACAAGAACCGCACGCAATGGTCCGGAGTCTGCCCCTGCTAGCAGCAGGCCTCCCGGGGTTGCTACCAAGCTGTCAAGGCCGGGAAGACTTGCCGCAGCAAACCAAGCTTGGTCGCAAAGGGCTCGTAGTGTGCCTCTCTCCAGGTCGTACTCCCAGATTCTTCGATCTCCCACCGTGCAGAAGTACAGAGAACCGCCATAAATGGCCGCTCCCTCCGCGCTGCTGAACCGAAGCGCATTCGTCACTTGCCTGCGCGCTGGCACGTAGGTGCTCGTCGGATCGGGGAGCGCTCGCCAAGCTACGGCACCACCCTCAGAGGTCGCAAGAACAGCGAGTTCACCTGACTCCAGACTCGCCGCCGAGCCGGCTTCATCGGCGGGAGTGAAGCGATAGAGGCAGCCATCAGGTTGATCTTCTGTTAGGTAAACCTGACCCGAACTGGGGTCAACGATGGCCGCCTCATGCTTGAATCGCCCGAGCGCCGGCCGAACAGTTGCAGGCCGCGTGCCACGAGGGTCGCATTCCCAAACCAGGCCGAATGGAACTTCCTCACACGACAACCAGCTCGACCATGGCGTCTTGCCGCCGACGCAGTTGCGACTAGTGCCGTGCAGAACGGTGTATGCATCGACGAGTTCACCTCCGTCTCGGAAGCGCAGTGCCCCGCACCCTCCTGCGCCGGCTGCAACCTCACTGTTTGCGACGTACACCCAACCGCCCGGTTGAGAGAACACTGCGCCTCCATCCGGAGCAGGAGGCCACCAGTACGGAGACTCCGAGCAAGGCTGCGTGCCCGACCGTGCAACGATACGGGACCGGTATCCCTCTGGCAGCTTGATGCCATCGAGATCCGCGTCCTGTAGTTTCATGGTTCGGGCCGATGCGGTCAGCCGGCTGAGGGGCATACCCAACGCTGCTTCGTCACAAGCCGAGTTGCAACCGCGATCCGCTTGCGGGCGACCTCCTTGTTGACACCCGTGGACGACCGCACGTAAGCTCATGTGGTCACATTCCCCTCCACACCGAGACAAACCATGGCCGGCGAAAAAGACAATCAGAAAACCGAAGTCCAAGACATGCTCGTGAAGCGAGAGGAAATCGTGGCAAAGGTCCACAACCTTCGGGCTGAAATCGCGAAGTTGAAGGCGGAAGCTTCTCGAATCAACGCTTCTCTGTTCGCGGCTGGACTTAGCCGCGGCGAAGTCGTGTATTGGTAGGCAGCGACTCGGTTGGCGCCGGCCATGACGGACGGAGCGGAGCCCACGTCTGCGCTCCCGATCGCCCAGTCCTCAAGCTATCGTCGCCTTGTCGATCGAAGAGGCCAACCAGTCTGGCCAGTCTGCGGTGAGACGGACCTCGAGCAGCTTCGCCGCATCACAAGTCTGTTCGGTGTTCGACTTGAGTTCGTGGAAAACCGCAACGGGGTTAGCCCTCCGGGCGAGGAATGGGTCTATGGCCTCGGACACGGCTCGGAGGGTCCGGGCCGGCTGTACGCTCATCTAACGAAGCGGCAGTTTAGACATGTGGATCAGCTCGGTGGGCTGCCGGAGGAACGGCCCGCGGTAGTCGTGTGCCTCAGCAACGAGGTCACCGGAGAACTCTTGGTACGGCTCTACCCTTCGGGGCAGCTCACTCCCGTCACGGGTCTGGTTGTGGGCAGTACAGAGGCACTGCTCTACCAGCAAGTGCTCGTCCGCGCGGCTGCCGCAGCCGCCAACCCACCGGACGCCGAGTTGGTGGTTGATCTCCTGTCCTCCGCCCCGGTGGGGGAACATAGAACCGCGAGGTGGCAGCTTCTCGGCCGACTGGCCGACGACGCGACAGTTGTGGATTCTCTGCAAGCCGGCGCGAGTGTGCTCTCCCTAATTGGGCACTCAGACGGCATGGACACGAGCATCAGCTTGAACTTGGTAATGTGCTCAATGGGAGAAGCCGATCCTAGCGCCGACGCAGGCCTCGCGCCTCGCTGTGCCGTGGTCGGACGATGTCATCGAAAGCCTATCTCTCTCAGTGCCGTCCGCGACACACCAACAATCCTCGCGCCAAGCGTAGTGCGGGCCCGGGTCGTTATCTGGGATACCTGTCTCTCCGTACTACTCCCTGGTCAGAACATCGACCCACGTTGGGGCATGCTGCCGTCACTTCTCAGGGACGCCTGCACTGGCGCGGTCCTCTGCAGTTTTGAGTTCGCGAGAACCGACCCCGAAACCATATCTGCACTGCGCTCGAGGATTGTGACAGGACGGCAGGTGGGCGACTCCCTGTACGAGTTCCACAGGGGTTTTCGAAACGCAGGCACCCCCTTCCGCCTCTGCCTGTTCGGTGACCCTCGCGTCCGCGCGGGAAGCATAGCGGGTGGCATTCCGCTCCTTGAGAATCCCTACCTAGCCGACGCGAGGCAGGGCGCCAGCGAGGCCGACTTGGCCGATTTGGCCGTGCTTCGGGCGCTCATGCTTGCGCGACAGGTGCCAAGCGCCACGTTTGGATCGTCTGACCGAAAACGGAAGGTAGAACGAGTGAACGAAGCGGCAGCTGAGGTGCTCGCGTCAATTGATGCGTATGAGACAGCTGCCCTTCGGCAGTCCGCAGTCGAGCATGACGGAGAGCACAGCCCCGGCGCTCAAGTGCGTGCGTCCGTCCTCCGGTTCTACGGGAAGATGCACTGGACCAAATGGCTGCAGAACCTCCTAAACATCTCGATCGGGCCGTTTCGCAGCACGGACGATGAATGCCCGCACTGTGGGTGCTCAAGTTGGACGACCATGGAGTACGAGGTCCGTACACGCGGCGCGCTAGGCCGTAGGTATTCCTATTGCGTGACCTGCGGTGCCGCCGAAGAAGCAGCCCGCAACGGCTTTCGACCGTGCACCTTCGACCGGGACGCCCGCACGTTCTCGTTTCAGGGTGTTCTCCCTCGCGACTGTTGGGGCGCGTGGATCCTGCTGACATCGGCGCACCATACCGGCGACGACCGCCTCATCCCCTGGCCGATCGGTCAGGACGGACGGCCGACTGCCAGTTGCTCCGTGGAGCCCCCTTGGCCTCCGGGCCCACTCGCCATCATGGTCATGCTCGCCGAGCGTTGTCGTTTCCAAGTGTCGGCGTTTCTCGGACGTGGCCCATAGCAAGGAGTTTGCCACCTCGCGTCGGCGTTTCCGCTGCGGCGCTCTCGCCTCAACGAGGTGCTACGGGTGCCGTGATGCATCATCGCCACACCTCAATTCCCCGGTTCGCTGAACACTCTCGATGCGCTCAAACATCCCAAAAAGCGCGGCTCCGGCGAGCCTTCTGAAGTCGTTCACAGGCGGGTGCCCACCGGCCAGTGAGAACTCGGCTCGCAAAAGATCCGACCCAGCGACCGCAGCCGCCTCTACCGCCATCGCATCCGAATGACAATACAGCAGGTTGAAGTCGGGACTCAACAACCCCTCGGTGATCGCGTCCCACTGCTGGCCAAGGATGTGAGCCTGACGCCAAGACCTGACATCTATGGACGGAGCAGCGTTCTCGTCTCCCCAACCGAGAGACTTGAGAATGTCTTTCAGGGCGGCAGTCTGCTCAGTCGTGTCAACGCCTGCAGCCCCTGCCTCTGCCAGGGCCTCCACTGCGGTGTCGACCGAGGACCCGAACAGTACGGCGTCCATGCGAGCTTCTTCGACGGTGCCCGTTGTTGAAGCCGTCAACTCGTCAAAGCGTCCCGCGACCGTCGTCATTCTAGCGACACGTTGTTCCAACATGCGTTCCCGGTGCTCTGATTCGCGGTTATTCTCCGCCACAGCTCGAGCCTGGCGTGCATCGCAGCGGTCGAACAGCAGCGCTCCAACCGCGAGGATCGCGCTCACAAACGCGAGATATGTTCGTATGGCGGTGTCACGGGTGCCGCGTCTGAGGTTCGCTACCTCGGCGCGGAGCTTCTCGATCTCCAATTCGTCCCGGGTCGACACTGGCTACGGTGTAGCGCGCATCGTCACGCAGCGGCAAGACGGTTAGGTTGCCACCGCCGCAACCGCTGCCGTGCTCGCGCCCCCCACCAAGCGTCCCCGTGTCGGAGGGGTCCCACAAAGTGCCGCGAGATCGAAGTTCTCAAGCTCCGGACACCTGTGAATCCGGCGCTCGATCGAGGACCTCCGGCTACCAGGCAACGGAGAGGTATGCGAATCGACTCCTTGCTGCCCCCGCCGACCACCATATTCCGGCGTCATCTCGCACGAGGCTTGCACTGGTGCGCCTGCGTTGCGAGCATTCAGCGCAGCTATGCGTCCTGTGTGTTTGTGCGCTGTCATCGCGGCCACTGTGGCCTGCGAAGATACAGAGCAGCCGGGTGGAGACCCAGTCGGCGCTTCGCCAATACCGCCGCCTGCCATTTCCCAAAACCAGCGACCCGTTGCCCTCGCGGTTGTTACTGCGGTGGACTATGAGTTCGCGGCTGTGCGGAGCAGCCTTCTGACGCCGCAGGACTCGCGGTTGGGCGGCCGCAAGGTCGTCGAAGGTACCGTGGCTGGCAAGCATGTCGTCGTGATTCAGGCAGGTTGGGGCAAAGCCCATGCCGGGGGTGCAACGGCGCTGATCCTGGAGAGATATCAGCCCGAGCGCGTCTTGATGGCTGGGGTCGCGGGCGGGCTCATCCCCACGGCCGCCACGTCCGGCGACGTGGTCATCGTAGATGGAACTCTCCAGCATGACCTGGGCAAAGCGGCAACAGGTGGGTTTCAGCCATGGCAACCTGTATCGCCGACCGGCCAACCGTATGGAGAGCTATTCCGTGCGGACAAGGCTATGCTCTCATCACTCTGGTTGTCGGTCGCCGCCCTAGAGCTCAAGCCTTGGACGCTGAGCTGCGAGTGCCCAGAGGGCGCTCCCCCAACGTGCAACGAGGCTCCCAGACTTGTCGGGCGACGGCGTCCGCGTAGTTGCGTCGGCGTCGCGGCAAGCGGCGATGTGTTCGTGTCGGACACCGCCGGTGCCGAAGCGATCGCTCTAAGGGCTCACTCGGTGGTGGTCGACATGGAGACCGCAGCGGTTGCTCAAGAATGCGCGAACCACAGCGTACCATTCGCGGCGGTCCGCGTAGTAGCTGATGTGGTGGCGCCACAAGGCGAATCTCTATACGAGTGTCTGAAGCCTTTCTGCAGGCAACGACTCATCGAAGTAATGGCTGCCGTACTACCCGCACTCGTTACGACTCCCCCAGCTTCGACAAGGCCCGAGCCGTCCGCATGCTCACCCGACGTCACGGCGACAGCCGTAGAGGCAGCCTTGATGTTTGAGCAACAGAAGCGGGCGAAAGTAGTTCTGCCGAACGTGCTTCAGATACGGTGACTATGCATCTTCTTCAACGTCTCCTGCCAGAAGTCGATGAGACTGGGCCGCCATCGCAGAGCCTCTTCTACGAGGCGATACCGTCCGCACAAGTACCAGTGCCCCGCGCGATGGAATTCCCGTACCACAAACGCGAGGCTCTCACGTCGATGATTTTGCGAGATCTCGTGCCAACCGTCCTCGCAGCCGTTGGTATTGATGGTGAGCCGGTTCAACACGGGTTCGGGCCGGGAGGTTTCAAACTTCGGGTAAACCCGTCTCTTCAGATTCATGCCACGATCACGGATGAACACGCGGAGATCCTCGCGGCCGCGCTGGGGTGGACGTTTCGACAATCAAGCGTTCTTGTCGCCGATCTAAGGGACAGCACAGAAGCACGGACGGGCTACGTCATTGTAGACTTCGGAGAAGGCAACCTCGCGCCAGCAGCGGCGGAAGCGTTCTTCCGCCATGGGGCGAATCTGGCGCCAGGGCTGGGAGAGGGGTTCACGGCGTTCAACGGGGACATGTTGTACTTGAACGTGCGCGCCCCGAATGGGCGACACTACAGCAACCTTGAAGACCACGACTTCGCTGCTGCCCTTCGGCGCGCCGCCAAGTCGTTCAGCACGGGTGCGCGCGTCGCTGAGGTAGGCATCGCCGACGCGCGCTTCGTTGAGAACGACTGGAGCCACGCTGAAGACGGCCAAAGCTATTTGGCCAAGCTGGGGCGCTCGGCGGATATGGCTCGACTCCACGAGGTACGAACCCTGCACACCGAGTTTGTGCGCGCTGCGGTATCCAAAGTCGGCTCCCAACACGACGGATAGGAGCCCTGATCACCGTAGCAACCTGGCAGCTAGCGGCCCGTCAGACCCCTCCGACGCGCCTGGACCAATGGACCCTTGTTTGCCGCCGGGCTGGCGAGGAGTCGTAGCTCCCATCACCGGAAGAACCGCCCAACTTCACGCAACGCCCGTCTGATGGACCAGTGTTTCTCGCCGCTCAGAATGGCATCTTGAAGGTCTGTGCTCAGTTCCAGCAACGACAGAAGCTGCGTGACTCTCGCACGCGAGAGCCCCTCGCGCCGAGCGATCCCCGCCCTGCTCACCTCTCCGTCATCGATCTCCGCTCGCCAGCGCCGAGCGGTCAGTAGCCCTCCTGCCGCGGAACCTAAACGTGGCCTAGCGCGCTTCGGACGCTGCTTCGCAACTGTTTCAACTCGCTGAGCAAGCGGGCCGCGGAGCGTGATCCAGGGCTCCTCGGGTCGCCACAATCGTCGGTTTGTGACCGGGAGCGAGTGGGGACCCGAGAGCAGGGTGACGGAGTGCTCGGCCCGTAGCGCTCGTTCGAGCGCCAGACCCGGGCGTGCTACGACAACACGAAATAGCGGCCTTGGCGACCGGCTCCTACGCCCCGCAGGTCAGCGGAAAGCAGACGGTCGCCTCCTCTACCTCGGCGCACGAGGCACAGGTATCGACTGCCTCGACGCAGAACTCGTTCCACTCCACCTCGCAGCAAAACGGGTCAGCCGCACATACGCATTCGGAAACCTCCGGAACGTCACACGTCGAGCCGTCGGTGCAGCATCCCGGATCAACCTGGTTGACGTCGACAACGCAGATGTCGTCGCCGAACAACCGCTGCAGCTGTATCACGCAGAGCACATCCCACCCTTGCTCGCAGCACACCGGGTCCGCGGCACAGACCTGGGCCGCGAAGTCAGTGTCGTCGCAGCCCACGTGACCGGTCTGGAAGTCGCAGCAGCTACCGAAGCACGTCCCATCGTCCAGGCAGCTGGCGCCCCCACCCGCGTCGGGGGTCCCCGTGTCGGCGGTCATCGAGTCATCGTCGCCGTCGTCGGTGCCATCGCCAGTCCCGTCGTCGCCGTCGGTTCCGTCTGGCGCCGGATCGTTGTTACCGGTCTCGCCGCCGGCGTCCATGCTCATCGGCGCATCGTCCATGCCGTCGTCCGACGGGTCGGCAGCGTCGGTCCCACCGTCACCGGCGTCGTCCTCGCCACCGATGTTGATGTCACAACCCACGGGCGCAATGCTCAGCCCGAGGGCGAAAAGCGCAACGGTCACGGGGGCTTGAAGGGCGAAAAACGCGGTGCTTTTTTCCATCGCCGCCGATAGTCCCCACGGCCGCCCGAAACGATCACTTTCCGCCGCCACCAAGTTTGGCTCGGATCTCCACCGCCCACGCCCGGAGATCCCTTGCGATCGCAGCGTCAGCCAGCGGCGCCTCACCGAGTTGCTCGAGCTCGCGAAGCAGCAGCTCGCGACCTCTCCGGACACGACTCCGGGCGGTCCCCTCGGGAATGTCGAGCACGGAGGCGATCTCTGCGGCGGTGAACTCCTCCCAGAAGTACAGCTCCAACGCGACCTGCAGATCCATCGGGATTCGCTGGAGCCCGACGAGCAACACGTTGTGCTCCTCGCGGGAAGCGGCGACGCTGCTCGGAGTCCGGCCGAGGTCGGCAACGGACGTCAGGCCGAAGTCGATGCGAGCCCCGTGGCGCTCGTAACGTCGCCAGCGCTTGTACAAGCGGTTGCGGGCCACTGCGAACACGAACGTTCGAAAGCTGGCCTCCCCCCGAAAACCCTCTCGGCCCTCCACGCAGGCCAAGAACGTCTCTTGAATCAGGTCCTCGATCCCATCACTGAGCTTGTTGAAGAAGAAGAGGTACAGCGGTTGGAAATAGCGGTCGAATAGCCGTTGCCCTGCGCTCTCGTCACCGGCGGCCCATGCGCGATGCAGTTCCTCGTCTGCGACCACCACGGGACGCTAGCACCGCGGGTGCAACAACCTCGTTGCACCGCCTGTCGACCCAACGACGCGTGACG
>JBCCHQ010000149.1:0-16437 GCA_039028735.1 Planctomycetota bacterium
GCGTTGATCTCGCTACCGGCACAGGCAGTCACGGTCCCTCCGCTGTTCTCGGATGGCATGGTGCTGCAAAGGAATACCGAGGCTGCGATCTGGGGGAACGGTCGTGCTGGAGAAGAGATTCGACTCCGCGGGAGTTGGGGCGCAGAAGCAACCGCGACGGTGCCGCCCAACGGGCGCTGGTTGTTGCGGCTGTCAACCACCGGGGAGCGCGGGCCTCACACGCTGGAGATTGCCGGCGATACCACGATCGTCGTCCGCGACATCCTGTTCGGGGAGGTCTGGTTCGCATCTGGGCAGTCGAACATGGAGATGAAACTCCCGGAGACCGGACCGACGGAAGATTGGGAGCGAGCTGCGCAGCGCGCTGTCGACATTCGCGTCTTCGATGTAACCAATCGCATCTCTGTCCATCCGCAGCGCGACTGCGCTGGGGAGTGGTTCGAAGCGTCCGTCGCCACAGCCCCACGCATCAGCGCAGTGGCCTTTCATCACGCAGAGCTGTTGCAACGAGAGCTGCAGGTGCCGGTGGCCGTGATTACGGCCGATTGGGGCGGTACTGCGATCGAAGCATGGATGAGCGCATCTTCGGCAGCGGCGTTTCCGCACGCGGCAAAGGGCCTTCGCTGGCTGCAGCGTATGCGTGACCCCAATCTCCGCGCCGCACTGTTGGGCGGCGACGCGGATGACTGGTGGGAACTGCTGGATACCCCTGATCTCGGCGATTGGCGCGAGTTGAGTTTCGACGATACGGCCTGGCAGGTGACGACTGTGCCGGGCGCCTTTGCGGGCGAGCTGGCCGGTTTCGACGGAATTGTCTACTTGCGTCGCACCATCGAGCTGCCCGCAGCATGGAGTCGTGGAGACGCACTGCTGGAGCTAGGCCCGATCGATGACTACGACGATGTTTGGGTGAACGGGACCTACTTGGGCGGCGAGCATGCCGCGAATCGTTGGAATCGATCTCGTTCCTACACGGTGCCCGACGGCGTGTTGCGCTCGGGCGCCAACGTCGTGTGCGTGCGCGTCCTCGATACTGGTGGACCCGGCGGCTTGCACGGCGCTGCCGGCGACCTCGTTCTGCGCCGCGATGGCAGCGAGAACGTTGCTCTTGCCGGGGAATGGCGGCAACTCCAAGGGCGCTCGGTCAACGAGCTCCCAGATCGCACAGCGCGCTCGAAGATGGATGCCAACGTACCTACGGTGTTGTTCAACGGCATGATTGCACCCGTTGTTCCGTACTCGATTCGGGGGGTGCTTTGGTACCAAGGGGAGTCCAATCGCGGCAACGCGGCTGAGTACGAGTCGCTATTGACGGCAATGATCGACGATTGGCGGCAACGGTGGGCGGCGCCGGAGCTGTCGTTCCTGTTCGTCCAGATCGCGCCGTACAACTATCCGAGAGATCGTGGCGAGGCGCCACAGCTGCGAGAGTCGCAGCGTCGAGTTGCCGCGCACGGTGGGGTCGGGATGGCCGTGACGCTCGACCTCGGAGACTATGGGGACATTCACCCGAAGCGCAAACGCGACGTAGGGCGACGGCTGGCCCGTTGGGCTCTGCACCGCGATTACGAGCGCAACGATCTCGTTCCGTGTGGTCCTCTGTTTCGCCAGATGACACAAGACGAGGGTGTGCTGCGCATCTCGTTCGATCACGTCGGCGGTGGGCTCGACTTACGACCTTCGCCGCGGAACCCGTTCTGGATCGCCGGTGCCGATCGCCGCTTCTTTCTCGCCACCGCGAGAGTCGAAGGGGATGCGCTGGTCGTTAGCAGCCCCGACGTCTCGGCACCGGTTGCGATGAGGTATTGCTGGGAGGCGACGCCGGAGCCGGCGCTGTTCAACCGCGAGGGGTTGCCTGCGTCGTCGTTTCGGACCGACTCGTGGGAAGAGCTGCGTCCAGACGTCGACAACGAACGTCAAGTTGCGGCTCACCGAGGCGTCGATGCCGGCCTGGAGGCGATCTTCAACGGGCGTGATCTGACCGGTTGGCGCAACGTCAACTGCGCTCCGTCGACTTGGAAGGTGCGCGACGGGATGATCGTTTGCAGCGGCATCCCGACAGGAGTGCTTCGCACGGAACAGCAGTACGAGAACTTCATTCTTGAACTCGAGTACCGCCATTTGCAGCCCGGCGGCAATGCTGGGCTCTTTGTCTGGAGTGATCCGGTGACAGCGCGTGGGCAACCGTTTACGCGCAGTGTCGAAGTCCAGGTACTCGATGGAGTGGAGGGGGGCTGGTACACGAGTCAGGGGGACATCTTCCCTATCCACGGCGCCACGATGGTGCCACGCAATGGACGAGGCGCAAGTCGCGCGTTCCCGACTGAGCCGCGGGCGGAGCGCTCTCCATTGTGGAATCACTATCGCGTCGTCTGCAACGACGGTCAAATCTCACTGGCGGTCAACGGCAAGGTCGTGACCCGAGGCGATCGCTGCGCGCCGCGCAAGGGCTACATCTGCCTCGAATCCGAAGGCTCCGAAGTTCACTTTCGCAATCTACGTTTGCGGCCGCTCCCGCCGTCGCAGCCACCGTTGGCGCCTGCAATGGTGGCGACCCGCGCGCAGGGCTTCGAATGCCTCTACAACGGTGTCGACTTGAGTGGCTGGAAGAGTGACGCGGAGACCGCGAAGCACTGGCAGGCGAGAGATTGGGTGCTGCGCTTCGACGGAGCTGGCAGTGATCTGTGGAGCGAACGCTCGTTCTCTGACTTCGTCTTGATCTGCGACTGGCGCTGGACAGACGCCGGGAAACCGACAGGGCGGCCGGTGATCGACGCTCGCGGCAATACTGTTGTCCTGGAAGACGGAGAGCCGCAACTGCGGGAAGTCATCGACGCTGGCGACAGCGGAATCTACCTCCGTGGCAGCAGCAAGAGCCAAGTCAACATTTGGTGCTGGCCCATCGGTTCCGGCGAAGTCTACGGTTACCGCACGGACTCCGCCGTCACTGCTCGTGTTCGTGCTGGCGTCACGCCACGCACTGTTGCCGACGCCGCGATTGGTAGCTGGAACCGGTTCGAGATCACGATGCGGGGCGATCGCCTGACGGTCGTCCTGAATGGGCAAACCGTCATCGACAATGCGCAACTCCCAGGGATCGCTCTCTCAGGTCCGATTGCGCTGCAAGCGCACGGAGCACCGATAGAGTTTGCCAACATCTATGTCAAAGAGTTGCTGCAGTTCTGATGTGGCAACGAGCTCAGCGAATTTTGGCGCGCCGACTAGTAGCGGCCGCCGCCGCGAGGCTCGCGGGGCTTGGCTTCGTTGACGCGGATCGTGCGTCCGCCAACTTCTTGGCCGTCCAGTGCTTCGATTGCGGCTTGTGCCTCGTCGGCGCTGGACATCTCGACGAAACCGAAGCCTTTGCTGCGGCCAGTTTCGCGATCCATGATGACGTTGGCACTCTCGACGGTGCCGTGAGGAGCGAACCAATCACTCAGATCGGTGTTGTCGACGTTATAACTGATGTTACCGACATAGAGCTTGTTGTTCATGCGGCCCTCCGCTGGCCTCACATCTGACTGTGGACCCGTACGCGCTTTCCGGTCCTCGAAAGGCCTCCTCATGGAGGCTACGGGTCGGATCGCTAGCAGTATGTGGTGGTGTCGAACCAGCCCGTGACAGTCAGTAGAACCGACCCATCCCGGGGCGCGCAAACGAAAAACTGCGAGAAGTCAATCGGTGGGATGTGACAACGCCCTCGACGCGGTTGAGCGCGTCGAGGGCGTTGTCGTCGAGAGTCCTGTCCGAAGCAGAGCTTACAAAGCTGCGCTCTACGGGCAGGGTGTAAAGGTCGCACACGGCAACGAATCCGCGGTCGGGTCTAGGCCGCACACGCCAACCGGAGCTGGCGGCGGGGTGCCCAGGCCAAACAGCGCGTTCAACGCGGCAACGGCGTCGGCGATGTTCGAAAGCCCATCGTCGTTGGTGTCACACGCGTCCTCGCACGGTGCCGGTGGTTCCGAAGCGAACAAGATACCAAGGTGCCGCACCGGGTCACTGAGGTCGAATCCACCGTCTGCGTTGCAGTCGCCACGCTCAAACGATGCACCCTCGCACTCATCAGGGATTCCGTTCATGTTGACATCCGGAGCTCCAGCGGCGATCTCGCACTCGTCGGGAATGTTGTTCGTGTTGCAGTCCTGACTCGTACCCATGCTGATGTCATCGGCGTCTGCGACCATGTTACCGTTGCAGTCATCGTCGCAAGCGGGAACGTCGACGCCGAAGAAATCGTCGATCGCTGCTTCCACAAAGGAGCCAGCGCCGAAGTCAGACGGCACGAATCGCATTTGCACGGTCGAGCTCGGAGTGATGAACGAGTTGACCGCAAACTGGTGGAAGATCCAGCCGCCGACCGAGTTTGCGTCGTTCGGGCCGAGCGTCTCTACATTGACCCAGTTCGTGCCATCGGCAGTGATGTCGATGATGAACGTATCGTCCGGCGTGTTGACTCCGTCGTTCTTGAACCAGCGCCAGTAGCTAATCATCGGGTTGCTCATACCGCTGAGATCGATCGGCGGTGTCGTCAGCGTTGTCTTTCCGCCGTCGATATCGTTGGAGCCTGTCGAACCGCCAGCCGGGTGCTGACCCGTGAACCAACAGAGCGTTCCGGGGACACTGTGATCGTCCTCCGGCTGACTGGCGGTACCGACGGGATCACCGCGCTCCCAGATTCCAGTAGTGGCGGTATCGGTGGGATCGCCGACCGTCCAACCCGTGTCCATCTCCATGTCGTCGACACCAAGATCGAAGCCGGTTGCGGTCACCAAGCTGTACGTGCTGCTGGGGGCGTCCGGCGGATCGATCAGCGTCGTACCGAACGTGTCTTGCGCCTGGAAGTAGTAGCTTACGTTCGAGCCGCACGTGATCGGCGGGAACTGTGCCGAGAACAGCGAGCCACCTTGCGGTGTCAGCGTCACTTCGACGAAGCCCGCACCCGCGTCATAGAACAGCTTTTCGCTGCCGCTCTGGCGGGTCCCGTTCAATTCGACGATCTCGACGTCCACAGCCTCGCCGAACGGGCTGATCAGGCTGGGCACGCCACTGGGGTAGCTGATCGCAAGCGGCTCGAAGACCTCCGACTGACAGCTGGCTGCGAAAGAGCACTGGCCAGTGACAACGCCGGTCACGGTGTACTGATGGTTGCCGACGCCGGCACCCGCGTCCGTGTGGCTGGTGTCTGTGCCCAGCTTGGTCGTCAGCAGCACGCCGTCCTTGTGGATATCGATCGACGTGTACGTGACTGGATTGTTCCAAGACAGCTGGACGGTTTGATCGGTTGTCGTGCAGTTGAGTCCCGTCACTGGCGGCGAGCCAGAACCGACCGCGCCAGTCGGGATCTCAGTCGTTACGAGAAGGGAGCTCGGGGTACCCGTTTGGTAGTAGTCGATCGACACGTCGCCAGAGGTCGGCGCGGCGTCCGCGTCGAAACGGAAGTTGTACATCGTGCCCCAGAACAACCCGTTCTCTGTGCTGGGGTTCGTCTGTGACACGACCTCCCAAGTGAGCGCGCAAGAACCGTTGGTCGCGTTCCACGCGTCGTTCACGTAGACCTCGTTGCTGTGATACTCGGGCGCGCTGAAGTCGATGTTCGTCACGTTGACGCCGATACCGATCGGCACCGAAAAGGAAGCCGCACCGCGGGTCGAGTTCATGTTGTACAGCGCGTACTCGTAGTGCCACGTGCCGTTGCCGTTGTCAGTGACTTTGTGGCCGAGGATCATCAAGCCCGGCACGTTGCCGGCGCCCTCGTCCGTTGTGATATTCGTCAGCGTGACGGTCGGGTCGTTGTTCTGCCACGCTTGGATGCCCGCGAACGTTTGCACCGTTGGGCCTGTGAGCGATAGCGGGTAGGTGTTTGTGTTCGAGCCGACGGTGACCTGCCGGTAGGAGACATTGTTGTTGCCGTTGCCGGCGGCCGCGTCGTCGGGCGTAATGTACTGTCCTTCGATGAAGTACAGTGCCCCTGCGTTCTGGTTCGGATCCATGTCGGCAGCGGCAACGCGCAGGCGGCGCCAGGTGACATCGGGGTTGGGCGGGTCGAGGACCTGCGGGTAGATGAAGAAGCCGTTCGACGGGCCGGTGACTTCGGACTTTGCGCCAGCACTGTTTTGGCCCCCGTTGAGTCCCGAGCTGTACGGATCGGAGCAACCGACGCCGAGTCGCGTACCGGTGCCCGACGAAATGCAGCCGCAGCCGCAGGAATTCTGCTGCAGTGCCGTGAAGCCGTGTTTGAGCCAGCTCTGGCCGATGTGTTCGAAGCGACCGTCTTTGAGTCGGTACAGGTTCTGTCCGATGACCGGGTGTTGGTTGTTACCGGCGATCCATTGGAGTTCTTCGGTGCCGATGTTGCACGACGTCGTGCCGACCGAGTAGGCGTAGTAGCCTCCAGCATTCCCCCAGTTACTCACGTTGGGGAGCTGGCCGACGATGACGTCGGTAGCAAGTCCACCAGTTTGGGCGGGACCCCCCGGACCATCGGGATCGCAGGGCTGTGCGTCCAGGCTGGTGCCGAGGCTGAGGGTCAGTAGCAACAGTAAGAGAAGCGACCGCTTCATCATGGGGTCCTTTCGACGGACGTGGTTTGACGCGTGCAGTGGTGGCTCGGGCGCAGGCCGAGCCCGGTTTTTCGGGTCACTGCCCATGGGTACTGGGCGGGCGCTGGTCCCTTCGTGATCCCTACGATCCCCGTGTGAACGACCGACGCATTCCAAAGTGGAGACGCTTCGGTTGTTTGGGAATCTACGGCCTGGCCGCGTCTGTGTTGGAGCCTCGCGCACGATTATAGCCACGACGTTCGTGTCGGCCACTGCTCGTAGGGCTTTCGGTGAGGTCGATTGCGGCGTCGTTACTGCCGTGTACTTCTTCGGTTACAGCTCCTCCGTGGGCGACTCGCCTGGAGTCTTTGGGGTACCGTCTCGGTCGGAGGGGGGCGCCGTGGGGTTTTCGGCGGAGCGCGTGAATGGCGTGGGCTTCTGCAGCTGGAAGCCGACAACGCTGTCGAATGACCCGAAACCGACCCGCGAGCCTGCGGCATCGAAGTCGATTCCGTAGGTCAGAGTGAGGGGCTCACGCGCCTGCAGAGAGACCCGAACTTGCTTCTCCGCCGGGTTCAGATCGATCTGTAACCCGTACCAGCGTGGCTTTGATCGCCCACTGATCAGCAGGGGCTGACTGTACTCTTTGCTACCGAGTGCCGCCCACTGATTGTTGCGGCAGTGGAACAAGACGACACGGCTCGGGAGGATGGCCACCTTCAGGAACTCGAGCTGCCGCTCGCGCCGGCGGTAGCCGAGGTAGATGTCGGCTTGCCCGTCGCCGATCAGCGCGAACTTGCTTGCGAAAGAGATCACGGGACTGGTCTGCGGCTCGAGCAGGAGTACGACCCCCTGTTCACCCGAGGGCGCCGTGACGTAGTAGTCGTTGCCGCGGCGATCCAGGTAGCCCGACAGCAGAGCGAGGTCGGCCGGCCCAGGATTGTGCTCCTCGTCGAACGCGCGATAGGTGGCTTCCAGTTCTGGCAGCTCTTCGGCGAGAAGCTTGTATGTCCGACGTCGCCAGGTCCGCAGCGACGCACTTTCGTACGTTTGCAGAAGCGCCTCGAGCACCGACGGCTTCTTGTGCAGCTCTTCGATCAGACGATAGGCAGCAGCATAGAAGGCGAGCCGGCGGCCTCGGGATCCACCGCGGAGGAGCTCGCGATAGCTGGGCGTTGTGCGACTCGCTTTGCCGTAGAGACGATGACCGCGCAGTAAGTCGCTGTAGCGGACCGGATTCTTCGAATCGCGGCTGGCGAGTGCAGTCCCGTACTCTGCCAAGCCTTCGCTGAGCCACGTGGGCCAGTTGCTGGCTGAGCGAGGGTAGAGCCGTTGTGCCAGGAGGTGATGGACCTCGTGGAAGGCCAGGAACTTCACGGCTTGCGGTAGCTGCGGTGGATCGCCGGGAGGGAGGCTCTTCCTGCCCACGTAGCCGATGTAGGAGCGTAGTGTCAGGTGCGACGTCACTCCGCCTCGGTCTTGGAACTCGCCGCCAGTGACCAACCGATCCATGCGCTTGTAGTCCTCGACATCACTGAACAAGAAGATGTCGAAGCGGCTCCGCTCTGGCGTTTTGCCATGCAAGATCCGTTCATGCGCTTTCAGGGAATGTTGGGTCTTGCGAGCGAGCTGTTGCAGCAAGTCGGACCACGGCAGATCGGAGTGCAAGCGCACTGCTCCCGAACGGTACTCACGCAGTCCGTCGGTGATCGCGTCATGTCGGGCTTGGGGTACG
This sequence comes from Planctomycetota bacterium, assembly GCA_039028735.1. Lineage (GTDB taxonomy): Bacteria > Planctomycetota > UBA8108 > UBA1146 > JAJFFE01 > JBCCHQ01. Next base: position 8,275 of record JBCCHQ010000149.1, read on the forward strand.
AAACGCCACTGGAACAAGATCTGGCCCATCCCCATGTCGATCCGGACTGCGCCTTCTTCTGCCGCATAACACCAGATCTCCGGATGCAAGGAGGTCGTGTCCAAGAGGTAGAACCAGCGCTGGCTCAAGCGCTTGCCGTCGGGGCCCCAGAGCACGGTCCAGAAACCTCGCTCATCTTCTTCAAAGCCGATGTAATAGGTGCCCGCTGCAACCAGCGTACTCTGGAACCAGCCGGGAGTGTCGAAGCGCAGCCGCATGAGTTTGCGCAGGGCCTGTTTGCCGTTGTCATCCAGCAGCTCGGCATTTCGCACCGCGTTGGTCATTCCAGCTGAGCATAGCGCGACGTCGCGGACCGCAGCGTGCACCGATTGCTCACTCGCCTCATTCCAAGCTGCTGACGCGGATTTGGCAGCGAACTGCTCGCCACGGGCGGATAGCTGGCCGGCGCAGGGTGTCTGGATCGCGACCAGCGCGCAGCCGGCGATCCACAATGCCAGCAAGAGTCGTCGGTGCGGCACGCTTCGTCCTGTCGTCTGTTGCATGGCTCTACCAGTCGCCGGCGTACATTGTTGTGTGCGGCTGAGCTCTCTCTGTCAGTTGGTCCCAGGAAAGCCGGAGGATTTGCCGCAAGTGTAGCAGGTCATGACCGACCCAGGAGTGTAGAAGCGTAGCCGCCGCCATCGCCCCGAAGCGTGGATGCGTGTGCGCTTGCTCAAGGTTCGGCTGGCTGACGCTCCCCAGCCACTCCAGTGATTCGACGCGCGCAGCCAAGAACGCGGTCAGTGTGTCGCGCCAAGAGAGAGTGTGTGTCTCTTCGCGGACGGTGGCCTCGGGGTCGATCCCCGGCCATTCCATCTCTGGGTGATGCAGTGTCAGGTCGAGACGGCGGCGAAAGTCCAACGTCTCCTCGTGTAGCAAGTGACAGAGCACTTCGTGTACCGACCACCGTTCGGGACTCGGCTTGTACGCAGCCTCTTCGTCGGTCATGCGACTGACGATGGATTGGATCGCATCGGCACTGGCGCGCAGTTGGTCGCGGGCAGCTTCTATGTCGAGCATGGTTGACCCTTCGCGTGCATCCTTCTCGCGTCCACCTCTTGCAACGCGCAAGGGTAGACTCGGTGCCGGGACCTCGCAAGTGGGTGCCGCGGCTGGTTGCCTATGCACCGTTGACATGGCTGCGGCTCCTTGGTGGAGTGGGGTTGAAATGAGGAGGATGCGCAATGCCCAACGCGAACACTGTTATCACGCCCAAGATGCTATTGAAGTCCAGGTTGTGTCTCCTGCTGCTCGGGCTCGTGCTGGTGCAGCCGCTTGCCTTCGCGGTCGGGGACGGCAACGACCTACTCCCTGATATTCCCATCGGCACGACGACGGTCAAACTGCAGGACCTCGGCGGTTTTGGTGCCCGCGTAACCGATATCACCCATGCCAACGACTCCTCCGGACGTGTGTTCGTTGTGACGCCCGAGGGTACGATCCGCGTGATCGCTGGTGGCGCCCTGCAGTCGACGCCGTTTCTGACGATCGTTGCAGCTCCGGCCGACCGTGCGCTGACCGGGTTGGCCTTCCATCCGCAGTTTGCCAGCAATCGCAAGCTCTACGTGATCACCGGAGAAGCGACGCCGAACGTGCACGTCCCGCACTATTCTCCGGCGCAAGTCGACCGGTTGACTGCGTTCGACAACGTAGTCGTCGAGTACCAAGTCGATGCGGCGGACCCGAACGTCGTCGACTTGTCAACTCGCCGCGAGCTTCTGCGCATTCACCAAGCCGACAAGGTGCACAACATCAACGACCTGGTGTTCGGCACGGATGGCTACTTGTATCTGGCCGTTGGCGACGGGGGTGGCACGTTGGACGGCTCACCGGCGCCGTTTCGCGACAACGCGCAGCAGCTCGACAACCCTTACGGCAAGATCCTCCGCATCGATGTCGACACGGTGGGTTCGAACGGTCGCTACGGCATCCCGGCCAGCAATCCGCACGCGACCGGCGCGGTGCCCGAGATCTTCGCGATCGGTTTGCGCAATCCGTGGCGGATCTGTAGTGACCCGGTGACCGGAGATCTCTACACCGCAACAGTCGGCTACAAGACGATCGAGTCGTTGGTCCGGGTTCAGCAGAATCAGAACTACGGTTGGCCGATCAAGGAGGGGAGTTTCCTCTACGACGCCGCCACCGGGGATGCGAATGTGGACCCGAACCCTTCGCCGGTATTCACGGCGCCACTCGCCGAGTACGACCACAACGGGACGGTGCACGCCTTTGGCTCCATCATCGGTGGCGCCGTCTACCGCGGTTCGGAGTTGCCGGCGCTCGTTGGAAAGTACATCTGCCTCGATTGGTTGGCAGCCAAGCTGCTCGCGATCGACACGACGACGGGTGCGATCGAGGAGTTGCTCATTGACCCTTCTGGAGCGCAGTTGGCGCCCACGGTCGAGATCGTCATTGGCGAGGCTGAAGACGGTGAGCTGTACATCGGGCGGAGCAACGGCGGAGTGGTCCGAATCGGTGGCATCGTGCCGGCTGAGTTCCGCCGCGGGGATTGCACGGGCGACGGTGTGTTGGCACTCGACGATGTCATCTGTTCTCTCGGGCACCAGTTCATCGGTTTGGCGACAGAGTGCCAAGACGCTCTCGACGTAAACGATGACGGGGGCATCGACCTCGCCGATGTCGTGCTGCTCTTGGACTACATGTTTCTCGGTGGAACGATGCCAGCGTTGCCGGGGATCCAGTGCGGTATCGATCCCACGGCCGACCTTCTCACCTGTGCGCAGCCCGCAAGCTGCCCGTAGCTCGTTTCTCGGCCGCCACGATTCCTGGCGTCTCCGCGATCGCTGCTCGTCCCGTCTCGTCTCGGCCCGCGGTTTGCGCAAGGCGGGACCGGCGACGCTGAACGCAGCGTCATGGCAAATTGGGCGGCGCTGGGCGCGCCGTTGGTTTGCGAGTTTGGCAAACTCGCGAGCGCTTTCTCATATCTGAGAAGGGCTGGCGAGCCGAGCCTCAAGGAGGTCGAGCATGACGAACCCGGTGCACCGAATTCTACTCCCCAGCGACTTCTCAGAAGGTTCGCGGGAAGCGTTGAAGTTTGCCGCGACTTACGCTCACCAAATCGGGGCTGAGCTGCGACTCCTGCACGTCATCGACCTACCACACTTTGCCTATGGCGACTTCGAGACGACGACTGTGAGCGGGGAGACGCTTCACTCGCAAAGCGTGCAGCAGGCACGCCGCCGTTTGCGGGACGAGCTCAAACATCTACCAGACGTGTTGCGGCAAGGCACCGAGTGCGCCGTGCGTACCGGGGGAGCGGCGCAAGAGATCACAGCAGAAGCCGAAAGTGCGAACTGCGACCTGATTCTCCTGGCAACTCACGGTCGCACGGGTCTCAAGCGTATGTTGATGGGCAGCGTTGCTGAGCGCATCGTTCGCACCGCGCCTTGCCCTGTGCTGACGGGGAAGTTCGGCGCCGTCCCGGTCCCCGGTGCAACCGGCCCCGCGCGCATCCTCGTGGCTACCGATACGTCGGAGTTGGCGCTAGCGGGGTTGCAGTATGCGATCGGTCTTGCCGGGGTGCATACTCCGCCCGCAGAGCTGGATCTCGTCTATGTCCTCGAAGACATTACGACGCTCCCAGCGGTCGAGTGGCAGGAGTTCCCAGACATCACACCAGAGCTGTTCTACGCCAGGGGCGAGGAGCGGGCGACGGCCAAGCTACGTGAGATCATCCAGCAACAAGTGCCAGACGAAGTGAACTGCACAATCCACGTACTTCGCGGAGATCCCGTCACACGCTTGATCGACTTCGCTGGGAGTAACGGAACGGAGTTGGTCGTAGCCACAACGCACGGTTGGACAGGGTTGCGCCATGTGATGGTCGGGAGCGTAGCCGAGAAGTTGGCTCGTTTGTCGCCGTGCCCGGTGCTTACGGCCAAATCGCCATTGCCGGATGGCGCGGTTGCGTAGGCCGGGAGTTGAGCAACCGTGAGTTGAAGCACGTATGAGTTGAAAGCACGGACCACCGGAATTGGGGTATCTACGGAGGAGACCGGTGGCCCGCGCTAGTGGAAGTGAACGCGGTTTGTCGGCAAGGGGCGACGGGCGCGTGGCCGCTGCCCTTTGTGCCCTTGTCACCAATGGTTTCGCGGCAAGCGACCGGGTGGATTCAAGCAAGTCAGGTAGCTGCGTCAGTACAGAACCAATGCCGCGGAATCCACCGGGCGCTCAACAGGAGGGCTTGGGCGGTGTCACTTCGGGTCTGTTGGGCGTGACCGCGGTTGCGATGACGAGCGAGTCTGCGTCTTGGGTCGCGACTTCGTGCTCGGCTGCGCCTTCTCCACTTCTTTGGCCGCCTCTGCTTTGGGCTTCGTTGCCGATTTCGGCTTCAGCGGCTTCTGCGGCGGTACCGGTGGAGACTTGGGGTGTTTACCGATCAGTGCTTTGCGGAGCGGTTTCGTCGGCGGGTTGGGGCCCACATAAAGGCGAAAGAACATCCGGCTGAACTCGGCGCCCGCGACACTACCTCGGCTCTTGCCGTTGAGTTCGATCGAGAGACCTTCCTCTGGAACATACGAAAAGACCAATCGGTCCGACTTGGCCACCGCCGTCAGCGCGGCTACGAGCTGGTCAAGGCCCGCTTGATAACGCGCGATGTCCTTGCCGGTGTTCACCTGGATCGAGGTCGAATAGGCTTCGACCATCTGCTTGCGGGTGAGGGCTCGAACGAAGTGGAGGTGGATGCTCTTCGCCTTCGCGGGGTCGAGCATTTGCGGAACTTGCGAAGTCCTGCTCTCCAGATACAGCGCGGCCCAGTAGAGATCGACGCCGAACACTCCCCACTCGGCCAACCCCGCGCCGTTGAGTAGCAGTTTGCGATCTCCGACGGAGAGCTTCTGCGGGAACATACCTCGCGGAGGGGGCGCAGCTGCAGCGGTGGAGGCGACGAATAGGGCAGCGGTGATCAGGCCCAACGCAGCCACCTTGCGGCCGCCGCTTCGAGTGGGAGTGTAGACGCGCGCTCGCGGCGTCAGGAATCTTCCGATCATTCTTGCCTCCTGCCTTCGTTATCACTTTCCAGTTGATCGAGGTTTCGGCGGTCGCTGGACCGTGGATTCGAATCCAAGGTCGAAGACTTGTTCGAGAAATTCTGCACAAAGTTGAATCGCTCGCGGCGCCAACCACGTAGACCCCCCTGCCAGTGGGGCAGGACCGGCTGTTGCGTGCTCTGGTCTGAGCCCCGCTGGACTTTCTTCCCTAAATCAACGTGTTCTCAAGTCCATGGAGTTCCCAAGACCAACGAGGGGGGGCCCTTGCCAAGCTATCTGCTGCAATCCACTCAGAAGTTTCGGCAGCCCCTGGCCGACGTTTTCCCGTTCTTCGCTGACGCGGCCAACCTCGAGCAAATCACCCCACCCTGGCTGCGCTTCAAGATTCTGACCCCTAATGCTGGTCAGATGCGTCGCGGAGCGAAGATCGACTACCGCCTGCGGGTCAACGGGGTGCCGGTGCGTTGGCAGAGCGAGATCACGGCTTGGGAACCACCATTTCGATTCGTCGACGAACAGCGCTCGGGGCCCTATCGCGAGTGGGTCCATGAGCACAAGTTTGTCGAGTCTTCAGACGGCTGCGAGATGACCGACACAGTGCGGTACCAGGTGCCCGGTGGGGCGTTGGTCAACTTCTGCCTCGTATCTCGGCAGCTGCGGCGTATCTTCGAGTACCGCAGCCATTTCCTGGCGCAGCGTTTCGAGTGTGATGCAGGTGCTGGCAGTGGCGTGCAAATCACGCGCGCCTGAGAGAAGGCTCGGCTTCGGGCGTAGCGTTGCCGGCCGTTCGAGCTGTGATTGGGGAAGAGAAGCCTTGCTGCATAAGCCTAGTGTGCGTAGGGTTCAGCCCATGTCTGCCCCAGATCCACCTAAGTCTGACGACGCCCCGATCTTGCCGCGAATCGCAGCTGGCGATTCGGCCGCGGTGCAGGAGGCTCTCGACCGCTTCGGCGGCCTCGTTTGGTCCCTTGCGCGGCGCTTCACGCGCAGCGCGGCGGACGCAGAGGATGCGGTGCAAGAGGTCTTCATCGCAGTTTGGTCGAACGCGGGGCGCTACGATGCCTCCATCGCGTCGGAAACGACGTTTGTTTCCATGCTTGCGCGCCGTCGCCTGATCGACCGCTTGCGCAAGAAGGGACGCGAGCCAGTTTCCGAATCGATCGGCTACGTCGCGGAAATGCCTGCCGAAGAGGGGAAGACCCCACAACAGCAACTCGAAATCGACGAGGCGTCCGCTCAAGCGGAAGCCGTGCTCGAAGAGTTGCGCCCCGAGCAACGCGATGTGCTGCGGCTGTCGATCTATGGCGGCTGGTCACACCAAAAAATCTCTGAGCAGCTGAGTCTGCCGTTGGGCACCGTCAAGACGCACGCTCGCCGCGGTCTGATTCGCATTCGTGAGCAGCTCGGGGTGGCCGCTGACGAGAAGCCGGCGACCGACAACAGGGGGGATTCGAAATGACTCGACTCGACCTCCCCGACGACGACCGCTTTCTCGATCTGTTGGTAGCTCGCGCAACCGTAGGGCTGGACGAGCAGGAACGTGTTGAGCTAGGTGAGCTCCTCGTGGACGCACCCGAAGTCGATGCAATCGGCATCGAGCTGGCGGCCGCCGCGGTGGACGTCGCTTTCATGCAAGAAGAACCAGAGATTCCGCTACCGAGTCATTTGCGCTCCAAGGTCGCTGCGCAATGGCAGGAGGCGCATGAGCCGGAAAGAGCTGCGTCTAGCGGGCAAACGACACCGATGGCGACGCAGCCAGTGGGCCCCGCGAAGGTCCTCCCGTTGACAACGAGTCCCAATTCCTCTTCGCGTGCCGGTACTCGGCAGTCTCGAGGCGCGTTCTTAGGGGGGCTCGGTATTGCGGCTGCGCTCGCGTTCGCGGTTTTCGTCGGTTGGCAGCTGCGCCAGCAGGGGCTCAACGAGCCGGGGGCCGCGGAGCGGCGGGATCTGTTGCTGGCTCAGGCTACCGACGTGGTGCGGTGGCAGTGGAAGGGGCTCGAAGATCCAGCCTTTGCACAAGCAGGTGGCGACGTGATCTGGAGCAGCAGCCGCCAGGACGGCTACATGACTCTGCGTGGCTTGCCGGCGAATGACCCGAGTACACAGCAGTACCAACTGTGGATCGTGGATCCAGGGCGCGACGAGAAGCACCCGGTGGACGGTGGTGTCTTCGACGTCCCATCTAGCGGAGAGATCGTCGTACCGATTGCGGCTAAGCTTGCCGTGGATTCACCAGCGGCCTTCGCTCTGACTCTCGAGCAGCCAGGCGGTGTGGTCGTGTCCGCAGGACCGCTCCTGACGCTCGCTCAGCCCTAGGAACTGGCTCCCAAGCCCAAGGTGGCCCCCAGCTTCGGGTTGCTGGTGGCAGAAAACGCAGAAGCCAGAATCTGGTTCCGGCGGCCGTGCGAATCCTAAGTTACCGGGGCATAATAGGTCACAGGCGTGGCTGAGTTCCGGTAAAGGCCTACGACAAAGGGCGGTTTGCCCCGGATTGTCTCGTTGAGGAGAGTTGATCGAATGTCCTCGGACTCGCAACCTGGTGACCAATTCGCAGCGTCGCTGATTCGCGCGTCTGCGTCCGGCCTTGCTGGACTGACGGCGGAGGCGGTGTGTGCGCAAGATCCAGGCTTTGCCGATCATCCCGCGATTGGTGGGCTGGCTGGGCTACAGTCCAAGCTGGAGACTCGTCTGACCTACCTGGCTACCGCTCTGACGCACTCGCGATCGCAGATGTTCTCCGACAGTATCGCCTGGACACGCTTGGCGTGGGAGGCGCGCGGCATTCCGTCAGAGTTCCTGGCCAAGACGCTACGGCTGTTGGGTTCGACGGTGGGCTCGAAGTTACCACCAGAAGCCAAGCGAGCAGCCGAGTGGCTCGAGCATGCTGCCAATGATTTGGGTGTCGTTGAAGGAGAGATTCCTTCCCACATCTCGCTCGAGCGACCGAACGGTCGCCTCGCTGCAGAGTATTTTCTGAACCTGCTCGAAGGCAACCGACGTGTCGCGATCGATCAAGTGTTGGCGGCCGTCGACGACGGTCTCTCACCCACGAGCCAGCCGCGCCCGACCTCCTGTAGGACCGGGAGCACGACATCTGTGTAGGCAGCTCGCA
>JBCCHQ010000150.1:0-16240 GCA_039028735.1 Planctomycetota bacterium
CGGACGCCAGCGGCTCGACCCGGTCCACCCCGCTCCAGATCGCCCCGGCGCCGGCACCAGTCGCCGAGCTGCACCTCGGGCAGTGATTCCTCAAACCGCTCTCGCTACGAGCGTTAGAACGCTGCAACCAGCCTAGAGCTGCGCCAGTTTGCCGGTTTCCGCAGATCGTCTTATCTTCTAAGTAGGTCGACACCCCACCACACCACGCCGACCACGCTCGCAACCGGTCTCTAAGAACCGGTCACGGGCAGACCCCGAGAACTCCGCGGAGCGACGTTGCAACGAGTCTTCAACGCTACGGAACTCGACTGCCAATGTTCACTGAAGAGCGCCAGCCTCGACCCGCAGACGGTCGATGTGGAGCAAATCAGCAAGAACAAAGGGCTGCTGCGTATCACGACGGAGTTCGAGACGGACTCGGTCGTGGACGTACACGTGAGCTTCAATGGTGGCGCATCGCTGTGGCTGATCGGACGCGTTGCCGAGTCTGGCGACCGCGGCCTGTTCCTGCGCTGGGTGCACTCCAATGAACACGCCGAGTCGCGCTTGCAAACAGCCCTCGTCGAGAACGCTGACCGCGTCGCCGCGGCGCGAAACGACGAAGAACCGCCGCAACCCGTCCGGCGCTCAAAGAGCCAGGCACAACACAAGAAGCGGAGCGTCGGCAAGGCATCCGCAGACTCCAAGAGTGGGCGAACCTCGAAGGCAACCGCGAACGGACCCAAGAACGTGAGCCCGACCGCTACGACTGACGCGCCCAAGTCGAAGGGCGCCCCCGGCAAGAACTCACCAAAGAGTTCGCCGCTGCAGTCGTCTGGCGATGGCCAGAGCGCGACTGCCACGAAGCAAAAGAGCTACGGCAAACCGGTGGCCAGCATCCCTGCTCCGAACACTCGCCCGCAGCAGAGTCAAACACAGCAGAAGCCTCCGCAAAAGCCGATGCCGATCTCGGCCAAAGCCGCGCAAGGCGCGGCGCGCGTGAAGCCGTCGGGCACAGCGACGCAACCCTCGGTCTCGACCGACGGCAGCTTCGATGTCGGCGCCGCGATCATGCAGCACGCCAAGACCGTGCAATCGGCAGACCTCGCTGCGAACATCAAGCAAGTCCAGGTCCTCGACATGAAGACCATCACGCGCTTGATTCGTAAAGCAGTGGCCGAAGCGGAGCAGAGCCTCGAGACGAAACTGACCGAGGAACAACACCGACAACTGCTGCAAGAGGCCGAAGACAAGTTCAACGAGCGCCTCGAAGAGTTCAAAGCCCAGAATGCTGGCCTGGAGACCCGGGCAGCACTCCTACAGAAACAGCTCGTCGACGCTCAGGCACTGCTCGAAGAGGAGCGCCAGCGCATCGTCAGCGCCGATCAGTTCACGGTCTCCGATACCGGGATCGGCGAACTCGAGGCGCGCTTCGAGAGCATCCTCGAGAACGCGCTCGTCGAGCACGACGCGACCGAAGACGTACAAGACGAACTCCGACACCTCGTCTCGCACGTCCTCGACCAAGAACGTGAACGCGCCAAGGAGAAAGAGGAGGAGGCACAAAGCGACGCCGTCTCCCTACTCGAGCGCAAGGTCTCGCGCTTGGCCAGCGCGCTCAATGAGACCGAGTCGGCACGCGCGAAAGCTGAAAAGCGTGCCCAGATTCTCGAGCAGCACGCCGGCTCTGGAGCCGCCAACGTCATGCTAGCCGGCCTCGATGACGACGATCCGGAGAAGGAACAGAAGCTCGCGCTGCTCAAGAACCTTCACGACGCGAACCAAGAAGTGCGCGAGCACATGAAAGCGCAGTCCTCCGGAAAAGGGGGGCTGTTCAAGAGCATGGCAGAGTCCGCAGGGATGACCATGCAGGTAAAGAAGATCGTGGTGCCCGAACAGGCGCCACCACCCATGACAATAAACAGCGCCGACAACGAGAGCGGCGGGAAAGAGGAGCGAGTCGATGTCTGATACTGTCTACCTGGGAATCGACCTGGGAACGAGTCGGACCTCCATTAGTTGTTCGAATGGAGTCCGGGAAACCGTGTGGTCGTACGTCGGCTACGCCAAGGACCATGTTGCGCGCAAGACGCTCGGCAAAGATGTCGTCTTCGGCAAAGAAGCCGTCGACAACCGTATGTCGCTGGAGCTCGTGCGTCCGCTCGCCGGCGGGTCGATCAAGACCCGCGATGGCAAGGACACGGACATGGCGAAGAAGGCAGTGAAAGACCTGCTGCAGCACGCCATCAGCCTGGCCAACATCCCAGCCGGTTCGACGATCTACGCTGTGATCGGGGCGCCGGCCGAGGCCAGCGTCGAAGGTAAGTCCGCGATCATCGACGCGGCCTCGCACTTCGTCGACAGCACGATCGTTTGCTCTGAGCCGTTTGCAGTCGCCTACGGTCTCGACTTCCTGATGGACACGCTCGTCATCGACATCGGTGCGGGTACGACCGACCTCTGTCGCGTTCACGGAACGATGCCGACGGCGGAAGATCAGCGCACGCACGAGATCGCAGGCGACTCGATCGACGAGAAGCTCGCCGAGCTAATCAGCCAGCGCTTCCCGAACGCTCAGTTCAGCACGAACATGATTCGCGAGGTCAAGGAGAACCACGCGTCGGTCACGCAGAACATGGACCGCGTCATGGCAACGTTCCCGGTGGCTGGTAAGCCGCAAGAGTTCGACGTCACGGAAGTGATGTACGAAGCGTGCCACACGATGGTCCCACCGACGGTCGCCGCACTCCAGGACCTGATCGCGACGTACGATCCGGAATTCCAGGCGAAGATGCGTGGCAACATTCTGTTGGGTGGTGGCGGTAGCCAGATCAAGGGCCTCGGCCGCGCGATCGAGGACGCCCTCCAGGAGTACGGTGGCGGTACGGTCCGCACGGTCGAAGAGCCGCAGTACGCTGGTTGCAACGGCGCACTGAAGATCGCTCTCGACATGCCGGAAGACTACTGGAAGGACTTCCTGGTAGAGCGCAAGCAGTCGGCTTCGGTCAGCAGCTAGCCAACGCCTCGCAGATCGAAAGCCCCCCAAGGCCGGTCCACGGACCGAGGCCTTGGGGGGCTTTTCTTGTTTCGTCAGCGAGTCCCGATTGCCGAAGCTCAGTCGAGATCGCGAGTTGAGCCTTTGCAGCCTCCTTCGCGCAACAGGGTTTCACCCGCACCACCTCAGCGGTTACTCTTGGAAGCGTCCGAGAGAAAACCTGGAGGAAGGGGTCCCCGACAATGGCACGCGCACACAACTCATTGGTCGTCGCTGTCTTTAGCTGTCTCATCTGCTGCGGCACGACCTTCGCTGACCGTATCATCGCGATCGAGAACGTCACTCAGAACCTGCACGAGGTTGATCCGGTCACGTTCACGGTGACGCCGCTGGGAGCCAGTGGCATCCCGGACACGGTGTTCGGCGCCGCTTCCTCCGGTGACCCAGGATTCATCTACGCAACCACCACTACAGGCTTGTACCGAGTCGACGTGGACAACAACACCAGCGTATTGGTCGGCAACTACAGCGGCGCGGCCACCGAGATGCGAGAGTTGGCCTATCGGCCGGCTGCCAACCAATTGCTCGGAACCAACTACACGAATCTGTTCGAGATCGATCAGACCACAGCGGCCTGCACTGCCATTGGCTCGCACAACGGTCCGAATGCGGTCTGGGCGATGACTCTTGTGCCGGGCGTCGGCGTCCGCGGCATCAGTGCAGGCATCTACTACAATTTCAGCGTACTCAACGGCGTTGCTATTCAGTTGGGCACGTCGACTTCCGGTATCCTCGACTTTGCCTACGATCCCGCATCGGGAACGTTGATCGGCGCGACGAACGCGCAGATGTACACGTTCGACGTAGCGACTGGGGCTAGCACGGCGGTCGGCCCAGCGACGATTCCCAACATGCTGGGCTGGGCGCTGGTCAAGGACGCGGTCGCAGGCAGCGACTTTCGCCGCGGCGACATCAATGGAGACGGCTCGGTCAATCTGCAGGACGCAATCGGGGGGTTGACCTACCTCTTCACACCGGGCGGAGCGGTCCCCGACTGCTTGGATACGGCTGACAGCAACGACGACGGCAGCGTGAACCTGCCCGACGTCGTCGCGCTTCTCAGCTATCTGTTCGTACCGAGCAGCCCCATTCCTGCGGCTCCTGGCCCAGTGAACTGTGGCCCGGACGTCGGTACCGACATGCTCGATCCGTGCAGCTACGCTTCTTGCTAGTCGGACGCCGGTAGCTCGAAGCCACGAACAACGGCGACCAGCGAGGCAATCTCTTCGTCAGAGAGGATGCCGCGCCAAGCAGGCATGCCGCGGTCAAGGACACCATCGCGCATCGCTGCGAGGATTTGGTCGTCCGTCGTAGCGGCTTGCCATTTGGCATCGGTGAAGTCGCGGTAGGCACCGGCCGTCAGCACCGTCAATCCAGTACCCCGCCCGTCGGCATCGTGACAGCGCGAGCAGTGTGCGCCGTAGAGCATCTCCGGCGTTACGACAACGGCAGGTGCTGAATCGTCGCTGCCACGTTCGAGACGGTACAAACCACCATCGGCGCCCCCTTCGGTGCCCAGCTCGAGCACGATCAGCGCGTTCTCGACCTGCGTCACGGAGCAGATCCCGGGGCGTCCGGTGAAGCGCAGCTTCGTCAACAGCTCGGTGCTCGTGTCATCGTCTGTGACCGACAGGGCGAACAACTCTCCCGAGGCCGCGTCACCATACAGGTAACGCCCTTCGAGCTCCGGGAAGTCGGTACCACGAGCCACGACACCGCCAATGATGCAGTTTCGTCCAGGGGCATGTGGATACTGAAACACGGGCAGGCTCTCTGTGCCGACGAGGTCGGCCGGCGGCTTCCCGCCAAAGCGCGAGTTCCGGAACTTGACCGATCCCTCGAGGTAACTCCAGCCGTGATTCGAGCCAGAGGTCAGCCAGTTGACCTCTTCGATCGTCGCCTGCCCGACGTCCGCAGCCCACATGCGCTGCGTCGGCGCGTCGAACCAAATGCGGTAGGGATTGCGTAGACCGATCGAATAGAACTCCTCTAGCACGTTCTCACGCCCACAGAACGGATTGTCGTTCGGTATGTAGTAGTGCGCCGTCTTGCCATCGACGGGCTGCTTCCGGATCGGGTGGCTGAAGTCACCCCCCCGCTGGTCGACGTCGATGCGCAAGACTCCCGAGAACAGATTGTGATCGATGCGCTGCGCGTTCTCGAACGAGTCGGAAGTATCGCCCTCATCCCCGATGCCCACGTACAGCAGGCCTTCATTGTCGAAAGCGAGACCGCCACCGTTGTGCCACGGGTGTCGGTCCACCTGCTCGATCAGGATCCGTTCGGACTCGCGATCCAACGCGCCATCACGCCATTCGAAGCGACTCAGACGATCGAAGTAGCCGGCGGGGGTATCGGACGTGTAATGGACGAAGACGAACGGATGCCCGGCGTCGAATCGCGGATGGTAGCGGAAGCTCGCGGCCCCCTTCTCTCCAGTCGTCCCCCCGACTCGATCGGAGATGTCTAAGACAACCTCTCTTGTCGGCGGAGTCACGCGTGCGTCGATGCGCAGCACGACCCCGCGCCGCTCGAGAACCTGATAGACACCGGCGTGCAGTGGATCAACGACGATGTCCATCGGCTCGCGAAACTCGAACTCCGGGAAGATCGGTGCCAGTCGCCAGTGGGTGTCGTTCCAGTCCGAGCGCAGGCGCGCCGAGAGGCTTTCCGTCCAGAGGCGATAGTCATCCTTGGCGTGGTTCAAGACTCGGGTCGCCCCGAGGGCGAACACGATCACGATCACGTAGGCAAACGGCAGAGACTTCAGACGCCACAGCTCCGCCCGCAACGTCTGCGCGCCGGTTGCCGCTAGGCCCGATGCCACCGCCACCGCTGCTTGGCGCCAACGCCACAGGAAAATGATCCCGCAGACACTCGTCATGACGGCTAGGTACGGTAGATAGAGGCGACTGGAGTTGATCGTCAGCAGGAAGTAGGGGCTACCCAGGAACTCGAACAGAACGGTCGCGCAAGCGACGGCACCCCCATCGAGGAGCAATCGCGTCCACGGCCCGTCTCCTCCTCGGCGAGCCTGCGCCGCGGCGACGATGAACAGCAGCGTTTGAAAAGCCGTAAAGCACGCGGCATAGGCCAACGGCACGCTGCCGATCGCACGCAGCTCCGCCCACCCCACCAGCGCGACAGCGGTGGCGAGGTGCACGATCAAGGCAACGAATCCAAGTCCAAAGGCGGCGCGCAACGGCAAGCTCCTCGCGGCAAAACGGGTGTCTCTTGGTTATCGGCAGGGTGCGGAGCGTGCCAACGCAGCTCTTCGAAACGAACTCAAAAAACGCTGCAAAGTAAAAAAAGGAAACTACTTAGGATCCTCACTCCGGGGCCGACGAAAGGTCCCGGTGTGATTCGCACAGCGCAGCGTCAGGTCGAACAACATCCGCGTGATGCGTTCCATCTTCGCGCCGTCGAGCCACTCCGCGTCGTCCGTATCGCTGTGATACCCAGGGTGCTCGCCGCTGAAGAAGCACACCGACGGGACGTCCAGCGCTGCAAACGGCGCGATATCTGACCGCGCAACTAGCATTTCCATGCGCGCGGTGTCGAGCGCAATCCCGTGCTCTGCGGCCACGATCGCCGTCAAACGGTTCAACCCTTCATACGCCGGCAGCTTGCAAGCGTGGATGTGGTTGCGCTCGTTGCGACCGATCATGTCCATGTTCAGCAGCGCCACCGTCTTCGCCATCGTCGTCGTCGGATGCTGCACGTAGTGGCGCGATCCACGCCGATTGATCTCCTCGGCATCGAATGCCAGAAAGACGATCGTACGCTCGAGACGCGGTTGCAGTGCGCTGAGCGCGACCGCGAGCTCCAGCACTGCGGCGATCCCAGATGCGTTGTCGTTGGCGCCATTGTGCACGACGCCTTCGGTGCCGCGGGAGATGTCGCGCCGGGTGCCCCGCCCTAGATGGTCGTAGTGGGCGCCAATGATGATGACCTCGTCGTTGCGTTTGCCACTCCCAGGGAGGATGCCGATGACGTTACGCCCGCGCCCAAACTTGTGGCCGGTCCGGGCAACTGTCATTTCGATGTGAACGTCGTGCTGCGTGCCGCTGGTCGCAGTGACGACGAGCGCTCGCAGAAAACCCGCCAAGAAGCGGCTGGTCGTCAGAGGCGCCAGCTCGACAACCGGAAGCGGCAGGATTCCGCTGAGCTGTTGCGTGGCCTGCCGCGCAGCGCGCCCGGGCAGTAGCACGACTCCTTGACAGCCACGCCCCGCGAGCAAGCGCACCAAACCAGCCGTCAGCGGGTTCTTCGGCGTAGCCTCGACGACGACGATCTTGCCGCCGACCAGCTCTTCTGTGTACTCAAAGGCCGCAGGCGTCCCGTTCTTGGGGGGGCCCAGATACTCGAGCGCGCCGTAGTAGCGTCCCTCTGGTGATCCGGGGAGCGGCGCGTAGTCGACGCCGTAGCGGTAGTGCTCATCGACGGCACCGCGATACATCACGAGACCGTTGCCGGACCCGATCGCGCCAGTGAACTCTTCGATCCGCGGCAACGGAAAACCCTGGAAGTAGGTCGCGCCGTCTCCGCCGGGAACCAGCCCGAGACTCGCGAAGCGTCGCGCAATGTAGTCACCGGCTCGTCGCGCACCTTCGGTACCCGTGAACCGGCCATCGAACTCGGCTGCAGCCAGTACGCTTGCAAGAGCCAGGCAGTCCGCCGCCGTGATGCTCGCACGCGCCTGCGCGTACGGGTCAGCCCCGTCACTCTGAGCAGCCGCGGGTAAGCACGCCGTGGCGGCCAACAGGCCCCAAACCAAACAAACTCGCAAAGACACACCTTCCCCTTGTTGTCCCACCTGCCTATGGTGTCGGCCACCGATCGAAAGGAAACGAACCATGAACTTCATTTCTCGCCAACCCACACGCTCATTGGCCCTTGCAATGCTCGTCCTGATCCCCGTGTGCGTAACGGGGTGCCAGCTCGTCCCGCTGTTTCCAGCCCACCCCGAGTCCTCAGGAGACTACGACATCGACTCCGGACATTCGGCGGTTATCTTCCAGATCACACACTTCGGCGTAGCAAACTTCTACGGCCGCTTCAACAAAGTTGCGGGGAAGGTAACGCTCGACCTCGACAACCCGCAGCGAAACTCCCTCATCGTCAAGGTCCCCGCGTCCAGCCTGGACACGAACTCGAAGGACCGCGACGGCCACATCACGTCCGATGAGTTCCTCAACGTCGCCCGTTACCCGGAGATGTCCTTCAAGAGCACCGCCTTCCAGCGGGTCGGTCCGAGCAGCTTTCGCGTCACTGGCGACCTGACCCTTGCCGGGCAAACCCGCCCGCTGACCGTCGACCTCGAACAGATCGGCTACGGCGAGGACCTCTGGGGCGGCTGGCGGACTGGCTTCCACACCACGTTCGACGTTAGCCGCAGTGAGTTCGGTGTGACGGCGATGCCGAACGCACTCGGCGACATCGTCAGCGTCCAGGTCACTTTGGAGGCACGACGAATCCCGCCCGCAGCAGAAGCGAAGCAGTAGACGCCAGGCCTCCGTTCCGCAATAATTCGGGGGCCACGTAACCTTTGCGGACAGGAACGACCCGACCGACGTTCGATTTGGCTTCTCAGCCTGGTTTCTGCAAACGAGCTCCTCGCTCGACTCAGCAACCGCAATCGCAATGTCCCGGGCGGGAGTTCGTAAAGGGGATGTTGCGTGGTCCTGCCGATCTGTTTTCGCTCTGGATACCGCTACGGATACGATCCGTCTGAGTCGCAAGGCGTCGCGCGGCCTCGTCACGAGCAGCGCCCGTGGACGCTGCTGGCAGTGACGCTCCTGTTGCTGCCGACCGCGGTCAGCTGCGTCGGACTCGAACGCTACCACGTCGATAGTGCGGGCGTTCCATTCGTCGAGACGCCCCCGGCCCCCTATCGAGTTGCTATCGCGCCTGTCATCCTCGCCCCCAGCTTCACCCGCGCTCCGAACGAGACAACCCAGCCCGGCGAATCCGCGCGCGACCTACGCTTTGTCTACTCCGCCGACGAACTCCGCGATCAGATCATTCGCACGTTGAACGGCCACAACGGCGTCTCCGAAGCCTTCCCGGTCAACGCGCCCGACCTGCTGCAGGCACGCGATCACGACGCCGACCTGCTGCTACGGCTCACGTGGACCGACTCGTACTTCGCTCACGAAGAAACCATTGCGTCGCGAGCGTTCCTATCGGGTGCGCTATGGCTGACCACATGGTTCGGAGGCCTCTTCATCGAGGACAGCCTCTATCAAGCCTCGGTGCAGCTGCGCGCGTCCTTGGTCAATCCGCATACCGGGCGCGAGATCCGGCGCTTCCCTGTCGAAACGCGGGCTGTCGAACTGAGCTTCTGGGACCGCAACCCGGTCTTTTCGCGCAGCGTCGTCGAGAGCTTCATCTTGCCGCCATTCTGGACTTCGGACACGGTTCCAGAGACCAGCCAAGTCCTTTCCGATGATGCAGCGGCGCAACTCTCAGCGCAGTTGGTGTTGCTGTTTAAGGAAGGACTCGAGCTCGACCCTCCAGATGCCGTCGCCAGCATCTCGATCACGAGCCCCGCAAACGATGCGCAGCTCGGCCCGGCGGCACGCCTGCAAGCGACCATTGCCGGGGCCCAACAGGGCACACAACCAACGATCTTCTTGAACGGTAACCAAGTCGCAACTGCCGAGGCTACCGTCGGCGCTGGTGGAAGGATGGCCATCGACACCGTCCTGCAACTGCAGCCCGGTCGCAACAAAGTTCAAGTCAGAGTCACTGGTGGTAGCGACGAAACGCTGTCGCGCACGATCGTGCTGCACAATCTCGAAGAGGCTGCCTTCGACGACCTGACACCCACATTGCTCGGCGCTCCCGTGCCGAGCAATCCGCAAGTAGCTGGGGAACAAGAATGACACGACAAGCACTGCTATGGCTCGCGATCGCCGCGGGGTGCCTATCTCTGACCGCCTGTGGCCCGGCTGGGATCGCTGCGCTGGCGTCGTCCGGTGGTGGCGGTGGTGGTGGCGGCGGCGCAGGGACACCTCAACCCCCGGCACCAGGAGAGCCGCCCGACACAACGATCGCAGTCGGGTCGGTACCGAGCCTACCGACACAAGACACAGCTGCCACGATCATCTTCAGCGCCAACAAGCCCAACAGCACGTTCGAGGGCAGTGTCGATGGCGCCGCGTGGATCGCAGTGACGAGTCCACACACAGTCAGCGCACTGGTAGATGGCAGCCACGAGTTCCGGGTGCGAGCGATCGACGAAGATGGTCTCGAGGATCCAACTCCAGCAATGGTGCAGTGGACCGTCGACACGACCCCGCCCACGACAGGCTTGGACTCGACTCCTCCGACAGCCAGCAACAGCTTGGAAGCCATCTTCGATTTCTCGGCGAACGAAACCAATGTAACGTTCGAGGGCAGCTTGAATGGCTCGTCTTGGTTTCTGGTGTCGAGCCCCTATATGATCACGGGATTGGCTGAAGGCCCCCAGGAGTTTCGCGTACGCGGTAGCGACATGGCGGGGAACGTCGAGCCGAACCCGGCCACGTACATTTGGACCGTCGATCACACGGCGCCTGACGTGCAACTCGACTTCCCGCCGCCGGTAGCTCTGACCAATGCCGACATGGTGTCGGTACGCGGCCGCGCGACGGACGCCAGCGGGGTATCGATGGTCGCCGTCAATGGCGCGACGGCCCAGACGACCGACGACTTCGCGACGTGGACTTCCGATACGCCGTTGGCACTGGGCGCGGCGAATCTCGGCGTCGACAGCGAGGACATGCTGGGGAATACAGCCACCGCCCCGTCGATGTCGGCGGTAACCCGCACCGAGATCCTTCTGCGAGATCCGGTAGCGATCCGCCTCCACGACGCCAACACGGCGATCGTCCTGGACCGCGCCGAGGGCGCACTCGTGCAAATCGAGCTGGACACGGGCCTGCGCACGGTCTTGTCCAGCAGCTCCGTCGGGTCGGGACCGCCGATCGACGGCGCGCTGGGCTTGGACGTCGACTCCGTGTTGGGGCGAGCGATCGTCACGGCGCCCGCGCTGATGAACGCAGTCGTCGTCATCGATCTCAGTACCGGCACGCGCACCGTGATTTCGAGTGACGTCGTGGGCAGCGGCCCCAGTCTCGCCGTGCCGTGGGGCATCTGTTTTGGCAACACCAGCACCAGCGCCTTTGTGGGTTGCACCGGCAGCGACAACAAGCTGATGTCGGTGGATCTCGTCACTGGCGTTCGAGCCTTGGTGTCGGCGCCGTCCCTGGGAGCCGGACCGGCGCTCGACCTTCCGGGCGCGTTGGTTCGAGATGACGCCAACGGGCGCATCCTAGCGACAGACTACGGTACGAATCAGCTATTGGGTGTGCAGATCATCAACGGCGACCGGACGCTGCTGTCGGGTGGCGCCCTGGGCAGTGGCCCGGCACTTCAAGGCGCCCGCGGCCTCCACTACGAACCGCTTGGCGGCACCGCACTGACCGTCGACATCGGCCTGCAGGCCCTCCTATCGATCGACATCGCGACCGGCGACCGCCAGCTGCTCAGCAGTTCAGGAACCGGCCTGGGTATCGACCTACTGGCCCCCTCCGGAGTCACAATGCTGTCAGCCACCGTAGCGCTGGTTACGGATTCGGGGCTCGATACAGTCGTGTCTGTGGACCTCACGACCGGCGACCGCACCGAGAATGGCAGCGGTGGACTAGGCGCCGGCAGCGTGTTCGTCGACCCTGTCGCGATCGCGACCAGCGCTACGGGCGCCTGGGTCGTTGATCGCGGCCGCAGCGCGATCGTCTCCGCCGCTGCGGCCACCGGCGATCGCACGGATGTGACGACACCGAGCCTCGGTGCTGGCGTTCCGCTAGCATCGCCCGAAGATGTCGTCAGCGGTTGTGATGGTGACACGATCTACGTCGTCGACAGCTCACTGGACGCCGTCGTGGCTGTCGACGTCGTCAGCGGTGACCGCACGACGATCTCTGATGACACGATCGGCAGCGGACCGCAGCTCGTTACTCCGGCAGCGATTGAAATCGACTGCGCGTCGAGCACCGCCTACGTCATCGACAGTGCCTTGGCGGTCCTCTTGGCCATCGATCTCGGCACGGGCAACCGGACCGTCGTGTCGGGCGACGGCACCGGAGCCGGCACGACGTTCGCGATTCCACGCGACGTCTGCCTGGATCTCGCCAACAACCGCGCTTTCGTCGTCGATCTCAGCCGCGAGGAGATCTTCGAGGTCGACCTGACGACCGGCGACCGCAGTGAGTTCTTTGGAACGTTGCCGCAAGTCATCACCCTCGAGGCCCCTGAGAAGCTCGCCCTCGACGTCGTGAACAGCCGGCTGTTGATCAGCAACGCTTTCGCGACCGAACTGATCGCAATGGACACGACCAACGGCTTCCGAACAGTGCTCTCGGGCTTCACGACCGGGGTCGGACCGGAGCTGCGACGCGTCGAGAACCTGACGCTGGACGCGAACCGCGGAATCGCAACGATCGTGGATAGCGATCATGTCGGCGTCCTGGTGATCGACCTCACG
Organism: Planctomycetota bacterium; assembly: GCA_039028735.1. Classification (GTDB taxonomy): domain Bacteria; phylum Planctomycetota; class UBA8108; order UBA1146; family JAJFFE01; genus JBCCHQ01. The sequence goes on from JBCCHQ010000150.1 coordinate 12,564, forward strand.
ACGGGTGACCGGGTGATCACGTCGAAGTAACCACGTCGAGAGCGCTTCACCGGCAGTCACTGGCTACGAACACCGATTTCCTCTTTTGCTGCGCTCGGTTTTGGAGGAGGATCGTCCAGTCGAGAGGACGATCCGATGAACAAGACCGAAGTCATGAAGACGCTCGAGGCGGCCGGCGGCGAGATGACCCGCCGTACCTACTTGCGGCACGGGATTCCAGAACCGATGTTCGGCGTCCGCTACGCCGACATCTACAAGCTCGTCAAACGCCTGGGCACCAACGACAAACTGGCCGACCAGCTGTGGCGCACTGGCAATCACGACGCTCGAATCGTAGCGACGATGATCGCCGATCCTGGCGCTGCAACAGCTTCGACCATCGACACATGGGCCAAGACGGTGGACAATCAACTCTTGGTCGACGCGATCGCAGGGTATGCGGCCAAGAGTGCACTCGCCGAACGCTGCCTCGCAAAGTGGACGAAGTCGAAGAACGAGTGGCTGGCCGCAACGGGATGGCACCTGCTGTCGACATTGGCCATCGCAACCGATAGCCCAATATCAAACGACGAGCTCCGCGCCCACGTCGCAACGATCGAACAAAACATCCACGACAGCCCCAATCGCGTGCGCCATTCAATGAACGGCGCGCTGATCGCCTGTGGCTCTCGAATTCCGAGAGACGCAAAGGCCGCTGCCCGCCGGATCGGAAAAGTGGACGTCGATCACGGCGATACGTCGTGCAAAACACCCGATGCCCTGCAGTACATCGAGAAGATGGCGCTGCGCGCCTCGAAGAAGAAGGCCACTGCAGCGAAGAAGAAGCAGGCGCAACGGAAAACGACAACAAAGAAGAAGACGGCCAAGAGCACGACGGCTAAGCGCACCTCGGCGAAACGACCTTCCAAAAAGGTAGCCAAGAAGGCCACCAAGAAAGCGACGAAGAAGAAGCCCGCGCGCAAGGCTGTGGCCAAGACCACAGCCAAGAAGAAATCCACTCCGAAGAAGACGAAGAAGCGCTAACACGATGACCTACGACACCCTCCGACAACTGATCGAGATCGACTCTCCGACGGGATTCACATCCCAGGCGTGCGACTTCGTGCGCCAGCAGCTCGAGGGCTACGGACTGAAGCCAACGCTGACCAACAAGGGCGCCGTCCGCTGCACGCTGGGAGATTCGCCGAAGGTCGCGCTAGCCGCTCACGTCGACACGCTCGGCGCCATCGTCTGCGGAATTGACGCCAACGGTACGCTGAAGATTTCGCGGCTGGGCGGGCTGTCGCTGAACATGGCCGAGGGTGAATACGTCCGCGTCCACACGCTGGAGGGCAAGCAGTACACGGGCACACTCCTCCTGAACAACCCGTCTGCACACGCCAACAAGGACCTCTCGTCGTCGAAGCGCGAACCCGAGAAGATGCACATTCGACTCGATGAACATGCCAAGACGAAGGGACACGTCCGCGAACTCGGAATCCGTATTGGCGACTTCGTGGCCTTCGACCCGCGCTATCAGGAGCTGCCGTCGGGGTACATCAAATCGCGCTACCTCGACAACAAGGCAGGCTGCTACGTTCTGTTGGAGGTCGCTCGGCGGCTGCACGAGCAAGGGATCCAACCAGCAGCAGAGATCTTCTTCTCGAACTACGAAGAAGTTGGACACGGCGGCTGCGCCGGGTACTCCAGCGGTGTCGAGGAGTTGCTTGTCATCGACATGGGCGTCCTCGGTGACGCCTGCGAAGGGGAAGAAACGCGCTGCTCGATCTGCGCGAAGGACTCGACGGGACCCTACGATTACGACATGCGGCGCCGGCTCGTCGAGCTCGCCGAAGCGCAACAGATCCGGCACAGCATCGACGTCTACCCGTTCTACGGTTCGGACGGCTCGGCGGCGCTGCGGGCCGGCCACGACTTTCGTGTGGCCCTGATCGGACCGGGCGTCGCTGCGTCGCACGGCGTCGAACGAACGCACGGCGACGGTATCGAAGCAACCATCGATCTGTGCCTGGCGTACCTGAAGGATCGCTCTGCGTAAGCTCCGATAACGGGACCCTGAACGCGCCCCAGGAGCGTTGTCGCAAACGACGCTCGTTTCTCGGACCTTCTGCGGGTGCCAAGGCATGGACAATCGCGCTTCGATGTGAGGCGCCGCACGAGGCAAAACGCCCCAAAGATGCTACTCTTTAGTGGTACCGCCAGAGCCCGCCCGGTCCTGCCTGTGCCGCACTGTGCTACTTGGACAAGCCGGTACAAAACACGGCCATAAGCCTAGCCCGCAGCGAGCCGAACTGCCCACCACCATGGCAGGACGCCAAGAAGATTCGTCACCATGACTACGTCTCCTCCGACTGAGAATCAGTCCGTTGTCACGTATTCGTCTGTCCCGATCTCGACTTTGCACTGCGGCGACAAGATCCCGTTCTCGCTGTATGCGCAGATTCAGGGGAACTACCTGTTGCAGCACCGCGAAGGTGCAGAATGGACAGAAGACAAAGCGGGACAGCTGCAGAGCGCCGGCACCAACGAGCTTTGGATCCTGTCGGTAGCTCTCGACAACTACCTGGCGTACTTGCAGCGCTGGAACTCATCGATTCTCGAAGACCCCAACTACTCACTGGGTGAGCGCATCGGACTCTGCTACAAGACTGGCACGGTGACGACGCGAGAAGCGATCACGAATCCGACATCGAATTCGGCCTACGAGGCGTTCGAGTACTCGATGGAGGTCGCTGTCCAACTGCTGGAGAAGTACAAGTTCTCGTTCTCCGCCGTGCGCGACGTCTTCGAACAAGCTCCGACCCTGTTTAGCCATTCGATGCAGGTTTGTTTGTACGGCCTGCTTCTGGGGCGCGCTGTGGGCTACCGTCCTCTGCCCCACCTCGGCATGGCGTTGGCTTTCCATGACGCCGGCAAGCTGGACCTGCCTCGAGGCATCTTCGAGAAGGAAGGCAGCCTGACCAGCGACGAATGGCAACTGGCGAAGTCGCATGCTGGACTAGGCGTGAACCGCGCCAAGCTGGCGACCAGGCTGCCCGCAGTGGCCCGGGATGTCATCCAGAACCACCACGAGCGCATGGATGGTAGCGGCTACCCACGTGGTCTCGACGCGACGCAGTTGACTGTAGCCAGCCGGATCGCGGCGATCGTCAACACGTTCGACAGCCGCACATGTCATCGGCCGTATCGCGAGGCGCGACGCTCGATCGAGGTTGCCAAGGACATGTTGGCCCAGGGCCCCGCATTCGACACCGAGCTGATGCACACGTTCGTACGGCTGTTGGCGACCTAGCCCCGACGGGGTTCGACTACGTGCAGCGCGCCTAGCCCCGCTGCCGGACAGCGTCGACAGGCTTCAAGAACGCCGCTCGCAGCGCCGGCAGAGCCCCTCCCACAACGCCCAGCGTCAGCGCAAGAACGAACGAGTTCAGAAACAGCGCAGGCGTCAGATGGAACGTGAACGACACATCCGTGAACGTGTTCCAGTTCATCGCGCCCGTTTCGATTCCTTGGATCGGCAACAGCAGCAACACGCCGATGATGCCTCCAAGGACGCCAATCGCCGCTGATTCCAGGACGAACGCGAAGAACACCGAGACGGGACCGTAGCCAATTGCCCGCAGGACGCCAATCTCGTGCGTGCGGGACGCAACCGATGCCAGCATCGTGTTGATCGA
>JBCCHQ010000151.1:0-16138 GCA_039028735.1 Planctomycetota bacterium
CCAGACCAACATTGAACGTGAGGAACAGAACTTCATACTTATGTCACCATGCCAACAAGGTGACTCCCGTCGCGGTAGTTATTGTTATTTCTACACGAAGTATAGTGTTATTCTTACACTAAGGCAAGGCGAGGCCCAGGGAAGCTCCGTAATCTGCATAGATTTAGCCGTTTATGAGTTCTTACCGAGGCAGCTGTTCGATCGCCCAGGCGTGGCTTTCGTGCTTCATCGACGTGGCTGCGGCTGCAGGAGGGAGCCAGTGAAGGCGGTGATCCCGTTCGCCACCACTGGAATCAGCCCGCTCGAGCGTCGCGACGAAGAACGTGCTGCGTTTGTCGATATGCGCGCCCAGGTCGGCCGCAAACACCAGTTGGCTCGCCCGACACAATTGCGTCTGGATCGCAACGACCAGCGCTGCCTCTTCCCAGGCTTCACGCACAGCAGCTTCGCTGGCCGACTCGTTCGACTGTAGCCCGCCTCCAGGCAAGAACATGCCCCCGGGAGTGTGCACTGTAGCGATGCGATTCCGAGCGTCGACGACAATGACGTATGCGCTTGGACGCGGTGTGTAGCGGCCGCGCTCGCGCACCCCGAACTCGTGACCCCCGAAGGGGCCGTCTGCGACGCGATCGTCGTCAGAAAAGGGTTGTGGCGTTGGGGCGCTCATCGTGGCTGTTGCCGCCCTCGGTTCACGGTTCGAACGTCGCAATGGGTTCATCGACGTAGCGGAAACCATCCTTTTGCAGCCGGTGTTCCCTGCGCGCTTCAACCGCTGCAGCCACCGGCTCTCGAAGTGCCGATTCGTCGTAGTCCGAGCCGCAGTAGGCCGGCAAGAACGTGCTCGTGAACTCCTCCTCGAGTCCCGTTGGCACGTCGAGCACTTGCCCCAGATTGCGGACTCGCTTCTCCTTGGACAGTCCACTCGTGAAGAAGCGCACGTCACTGAAGTCGAGTAGATAGAACTCAGCTTGCGCGAAGTCTCCAACCAGCACATTGTTCAGCTTCAGGTCGCGCTGCCAGACGCCCGCGTCGTGGACGGCCCGCACCCATTGACCGAGTGCAGTGATCGCAGCCTCGCGTTGTGGTGCTTGCGTGATGGCTGTCTCGGGGAGCCAGAGTGCTGCGCGTAGGGTGGGGCAGTCGCGCAGGTACGACGTTATCTGGTACTCACGTCCGCCGCGCGGTCGCTGCGACGCGGCCAACAACTCCGGGGCGCGAATCGCACGCGCGGTAAGCTCTCCGTGGATTGCGAAGTCGCCAGCGAAGCGGGAACGAGCGCCCAAGGCATGCCCGACGCGGCGGCGTAGCGGTGCGCGAACCTCTTTGACGACGATCTCCTGCGGCCACGGTCCGGTCGCGGGACCGTCCACATGTGTGACCTTCGTCGTCGGGCGCGATTTGAGGCAGCGCGTACCGACCTCGACCGCATCGTGGGCGCTGATTGCAGCCAAGATTGCCGAGGCAGCCGTGGTGCGCTCGTCCGCACGAACGAGAAACGAGCCCCATTTCGTGCTGACCACTGTTTGCTGCATGCCTCCAGACAGCATGGTTTGGTGGATCCTCTCGAGTCGGGGGCTCTGCGCGCCGTCAGCCTTCTGCCGTTGGGTACCCATGAATAAAGGACCTGTCGAGACGCTGCAACTGCGTGCGTGCCCGCTGCGAGGCGAAATCTCTTGACCCACGAATCCTCTACGGTGGGATGGCGCGCTTGCAGACTACGTAATCGCCCTCAAGGAGCCAATTGCCATGCAGATTTCGCTACTCGTACTCCTGATTCTCGGCCTGTCGATGTGGACGAGCTGCAACATGGTGCAATCGGGGCCATTCGGGCCTGACTTCGGCATCATGGAGGACTACCCCGATGCACCCACCGGTGGCGTAGTCGAGGAGTTGCATGGTCAGAGTATTGCCGACCCGTATCGTTGGCTCGAGGACTCCGACTCGCCCGAGACCCGAGCTTGGATCGAGGAACAAAATCATCTGACATTCGGTGTGCTCGAAACGTTGCCGGGGCGGGCGGCCATTGGGGCGCGGTTGGAGAAGCTGTGGAACTACGAAAAACACGGCCTCCCGGTCAAGCGCGGCGACAACTACTTCTTCGCGCGCAACGATGGCCTGCAGAATCAGAGTCCCTACTACGTCACGTCTGACCTGAGTCAGCCAGCGCGTCTGTTGCTCGACCCCAACACATTGTCTAGCGATGGTACTACCTCGATCGGCCAGCAGGCGGCGAGCCGCGACGGGAGGATCTTCGCCTACGCGGTGTCCCAGGGTGGATCGGACTGGCGCACGGTTCGCTTTCGCGACGTTGCGTCGGGGCGTGACTTGGAAGACAAGCTCGAGTGGGTGAAGTTTTCAGGGATCGCGTGGTCACACGATAACGCCGGCATCTACTACAGCCGCTACGACGCTCCCGCCGAAGGTGACGATAAACTGCAGCAGGTGAATCGGAATCAGCGGGTCTACTACCACCAGATCGGCCAGCCGCAGTCGCAAGATCGACTCGTGTACGAGCGCCCTGACAATCCGGAGTGGGGTTTTGGTTGCAACGTTACAGAAGATGGCAGCTACCTGATCAATCACGTTTGGCAAGGTACCCATCGAGAGAACAATCTCTTCTATCAAGATCTGTCGCAGCCAGACGCGCCATTCGTGGAGCTGCTGGCGGGCTTTCGCGCGAGCTACGACTACATTGGCAACGATGGGACACGCTTCTGGCTGCAGACCGACGACGATGCGGCTCGCGGGCGTGTCGTCGCCATTGACGCGGCGAACCCGCAGGCAGGCCTGCAAGAGCTCATCCCCGAGAGCGAAGACACTCTCGAGGAGGTGCACGCCGTCGGCGGGCACTTCATTGCCAGCTATCTCAAGGATGCGCAGACCGTCGTGCGCATCTTCGATACCTCTGGCAAGCTGCTGCGAGAACTGCAGTTGCCAGGAATCGGTAGTGCGAACGGCTTTAGTGGCCGCCAAGATAGCCCGGAGACCTTCTACTCCTTCACTTCGTTCACGCACCCAACGACGATCTATCGCTACGACGTCGCCAGCGACGAAAGCGTCTTGCTGCACACGCCGAAGGTTGATTTCGACCCCGCCGACTACGAAGTGAACCAGGTCTTCTACCGCAGCAAGGACGACACGCGCGTACCGATGTTCTTGATCCACAAGAAGGGACTCAAGAAGGACGGCAATCGCCCTGTCATGCTGTATGGCTACGGTGGGTTCAACATCTCACTGACGCCGAGCTTCGGCGTATCCAGTCTCCTCTGGCTAGAACTTGGTGGCGTCTACGCAGTAGCGAACTTGCGTGGCGGCGGTGAGTACGGCGAGGCGTGGCACGACGGTGGGATGAAGGATCAGAAGCAGAATGTCTTCGATGACTTCATTGCAGGTGCCGAATGGCTGATGTTCAACAACTACACCCGGCCCAGCAAGATTGCGATTGCGGGAGGCAGCAATGGCGGTTTGTTGGTGGGTGCTTGTATGACGCAGCGGCCAGAACTCTTCGGTGCGTGCATTCCTTCCGTCGGCGTCTTCGACATGCTGCGCTTCCACAAATTCACGATCGGATGGGCTTGGGTCAGCGACTATGGTTCCCCCGATGACGCGCAAGACTTCAAGACCTTGCTCGAGTATTCCCCGCTCCACAACGTCAAGGAAGGCACGTGCTATCCGCCGACTCTGATCTTTACAGGTGACCATGACGACCGAGTGGTGCCTGCGCACAGCTTCAAGTACGCAGCAACTTTGCAAGCGGCACAAGGGTGTCGCAATCCGGTGTTGATTCGGATCGACACGCGCGCGGGTCACGGCGCAGGGAAGTCGACGAGCATGCTGATCGAAGAGATTGCCGATCGCTTCGCGTTCCTTGTGAAGTCGCTCGATATGGAACTACCGGCGCAGTTTCAGAGCGCCAGCAAGTAGGACGGACGGCCGCTTTGATACGTAAGGAAGAGGCTCCACGAAGCTGGTTTCGAGACAACGTCGACGCACAGATCGTCGGCTTGTTCTCCGAGGAACAAGACGTTGTCGGAGCGACGATTCAGGAGCTTGTCGAGGGAGTCGCTACCGATGAAGACCTCATCGATACCCTGCTGGAAACCCTGCAGCAGTCTCTCGACGAACAGTGCGATGAGACCCAAGGTACTGCCTGGATCGCTCTGATCCTTGGTGAACTGGAGGTTTTAGAAGCGTTGGGACCGCTCTTGCAGGCGACGTCGTGTGATGACGACGAGGTGTTGGTAATGGCCGCGGTACGGTCGCTGCGACGCCTGGGCAGACCCGCTTTCGCAACGATCCTCGAGCGCCTGGAAGAAGATGACGACTACGAGGCAGCGGCGTTTGCGGCAGCGGTTCAAGTGCTCGAGGGGGTGCAATTGCACGACCTCTCTGACGTCCAAGCGGAAGTCGAGGAGGCGCTGATTGCGTACCTAGAGCGTGCGCGTGCCGAACAGCAGTTCGCGCCGATCGCGAAGATCGAGGCGGTCGCCGTCGCCTTGGCGCATCTCGGCGTGGCGCGCGCGCGACCGGTGATCGAGGCGATCAACGAGCAGTTGCTCGCCGGTAACGCCTTCTTGCAAGAAGCGCTCGAGATCATGGAGGAGCAGCCGGGCGGGGTGCCTTGTAGCGCCGCCGCCTCGTGGCTGGAGGAGTTCCACTGGGCCTTCGGCGAGCCCTTCGACGCTGCGCTCGCCGATGCAGACGAGCCCGAAGTGACCGTGACCGAAACAGACGACGAGCGCATCGTCGAGATTCGGGCGCCGCGTCCAGACGAGGACTCCTAGGCGCTGGTTGTGTCTTCGGTGCTTGCGAGCGCTGCGGCGACAGTCGCTTGCAGTTGGCTCACGCTGTAGGGTTTGTGCAGGAAGACTGTGGACGGCTGGTCCAGCTCCGAGACTTGGTCTGCTTCTGTCGAGTAGCCACTGGTCAACGCTACCGGCAGGTCCATATCAACCTTACGGATCTTGGCAAGTACTTCGAGCCCACCTAGCTTCGGCATGCTGAGGTCCAGCACCACCAACTTGATGTCCGCTCGACGCTGTTGGTACAAATCCCAACCAGCCTCTCCGTCGGCAGCGCTGATCACCGCATAGCCAACTTTGTCCAGTGCATGCACGACGAGCTCACGAATCGTCTCTTCGTCGTCGACGACTAGGACTAGTTCGTCGTTCCCGAGCGCCGCAGGTTCCGTGGGAAGCTCTGCAACCGTGGGCACCGTCGCGTTCGTGGTCGGCAGAATCACCCGAAACTCGGTGCCATGATCCACCTTCGAATCGACGAACACTCCACCTCCGTGGCCACGGATGATCCCCAGGACTGCAGCGAGTCCGAGGCCTCGCCCGGGACCACGTGTCGTGAAGAATGGGTCGAAGATGCGTGCAAGAGACTCCGGTCCGATGCCGCAGCCTTGATCCGTGATGTCGAGAACCAAGTAGCTTCCTGCAGCAAGGTGCTCCTCGAGCACGCTGCCCCGCAGCTGCTCGCGTGTGAGCTCGCACTGCTGCAGCACTACTGAGACGGTCCCGGGGCTTTCTGCCATCGAGTCCGATGCGTTCTTGATCAGATTTAGGACCACCTGTGAGAGCTGAGCGCTATCGCCATTGACGGCACCTAGACCCGGCGCCAGCTCTAGGCGGATTTCATGAGTCTTCGGTATCGATACGCGGAGCAGGTCGACGATCCCGGAGACAATCGGCGCCAGGTCTAGAGGTTCCTTGTTGAGCTGAGCGCGACCCGAATACGCGAGCATCTGCTGGCACAAACCAGCAGCACGCTTGCTAGAGTTGTTGATCGTGTCGAGATACGTAGCTACCACCTCAGGGTCATCACATTGCTGACGCGCCAGATCTGCTGCGCCCAAGATCCCAGTGAGGATGTTGTTGAAGTCGTGCGCGATGCCACCCGCCAAGATGCCGAGGCTCTCGAGTTTCTGAGCATATTGCAGCTGGGCTTCGAGGCTGAGCCGTTCTTGCTCGGCCTCACGGGCGTTACTGATGTCACGTGCGATTGTCGAGAAGCCGGAAGGCTCACCGTCGTCATCTCGGTGGCAAACGATCGTCTGTGATGTCGGAACGATGCGGCCATCGCGAGTCTGGAAGTCCGTCTCTCCTTGCCAGTAGCCATCGCGTAGCACGACCGGTAGCAGTTCTTCTTTGATCTGCTGCCCGATCTCGGGTGGGTGGCAGTCCGCAACTTTGTACGTCGAGACATCCTCCGTGGCGTCGAATCCCAGCATCTTGCGACCGGCTTGATTCATGTAGACTACGGTCAAGTCGCGATCACTCATCCCTATGAAGTCTGCCGCTGCGTCGATGATCGTTGCAATTCGTGCGCGTTCCAGCTCGCTCGAGCGGCGTTCCGCGTCAGTTTGTTCATACGCTTCACTCTTGCGGAGAAAACCCCAGAGCAGGAAAGAGAAGATCAAGAACGCCGCGAGCGCGATCACTAGGATCACCGCCGGGAGTCGGTCGAAATGGCTTGCCAGGAAGCTCTGTGACGGCGCAACGACTAGCTCGATCGGGCGATCGATGATCTGCACGTCACACTGGGTCCCGTACGGCCACTGCTGCTCGACGTCATCGTTTTGGAACGCGGTTGCGCCCGATGCTTCTCGTAGCCATAGCCGAAAGCGATCGCGTAGCGCGTCATCCTTGAGAAAAGACTGCATCGCATCGTGGACTCGGAAAACACCGTTCAGGCACCCGACCTGCTCGCCGCTGCTGCCGTAGACGGGGTAGTAGGTCGCGAAACCAACACCGCCCTGTAGCAGCTGGATGGTCGCATCGGTGCGAGCGACCGTTCCGGATTGACCCTTGGCTAGCGCGGCCTGGACCGACGCGAACGGGCTCCGCGTGAGGTCCATTCCGAGTGCCTTCTCGTTCCCGGCAACTGGAACGACCATCGCGATGACGCTGTTCCGATCCACGAAGTTGATCGCCTGGAACCCCTCGAAGGCGTCCAGGAGCTGCAGCACTCGTGCGCGGTAGTGGTCTGGCCGGTTCTCGAACTGAGTCGGCCAGTACTGAGCGAGCTGCTCGATCATGGCGGCCCGAGTCGCAAACCACGACTGCAAGCGTTGCTGCACTTGCTGCGTAATGAGGCCAGTTTCGAGTTCCATCTGGTAGTCGCGAGTCGAACGGACGCTGAACCAAGCGATGGTGCTCGCTGTTGCGAGGACCAAGAACATGGCGAGGGAGATTCCGAACGATCGGCGTCTGGCGCCAGCGGGCATCGCACTTCCTTGGAGCGAGGACACTCAGTGATCTCGGTTTGTGGCCTCGAGACTACTAGGAATCTCGGCCCACCAACAGAGGCGTTTGGCGATCGACCTAGCGGCAAGCAGAATCACGGACACGAATTGAACGTGGCACAGTCGTCGCTGGCGGTGTTGCCGCAGAACGGAAATGGCTCCGCGAAAGCTGGCCCTGCTGCAAACAGGTAGCTAATGATCGCGATCGGGTCGCCTAGGTCGATGTTGGAGTCTGAGTTGGTGTCGCAGGCGTCACGACAACCGGGCCCAGGGCCCCCTCCGAAGAGGGCCACTAGCAGGAAAATTCCGTCGGCGAGATCGATCAGAGCGTCATCATTACAGTCTCCCCGACGGTACGTGGCGTTCACGCAGACGAGCGCCGGGTGGGTCGTGACGAGCGTGTTCACGAAGCCACCGATGATGATGGCGTTCGAGACTGGAAGCGTACCTGTACCGTCGGCACCGTTCACAAAATCTACGGCGAAGCAGTCGCCCGGGAGCGCTGTTGGTGGCACCGTGACATCGATGCTGCCTAGAAGCAGCGGCGTCGCGCTTGCTGGACTTTCTTGGCCGTTGAACGGTGGCGCTGCGTCGATCAGGATGCCGATCACGAGCTCGCACGGGTCGCCGTCGTTGGGGTCCGTGTCGACTGTGGCAGACACGAACTCGGCGTTGATTACGTCGAGTACGGTGTCTTCGATCGAGAAGCTGTTGCCAAGTGTCAGCGCGCAATCGAACTCGACTGAGATCTGCACACCTTGAATCGAGTTGTCGGGCTCTTGATAGAAGAACTGCAACTCTCCAGCGGATCCCGCGTTCAAGTACAGGTCGTCGACGGCTCCTTGGACATTTAGTTTGCCAGCGAAGAGTTCGCTATTGATCAAGGCGAGCGATTGGCACGTTGCTGTGCCGTTCACAAGAGCAGGTGCCAGGCTTTGGAACTGCGACACGATGATGTTGTCGACGACCGGATTTCCGAACACTCCATCTTGGAACGTGAGCGCGTGATCGATTTCGGCGCCTGCGCCCGTTGGCGGGTTGTTGCAGGTGAAGTTGAAGTTCGCGATCGCCCAATCGGGTCCATTCGGAATCGTCTGACCATCGAACGGGGGCAGAGCGTCGAGGAGCACGCTGAAGGCTACGCCCCCGACGAAGTTCTGCGTATTGGAGAACTCAGTACCCACGGCTTCGGCGATGGTCCCGATCACGTCTACCGACTGAAGAGTCAGTTCGTTGTCGGGATAGCTGATTGCCAAGACGTAGCCCTCGACCGGAACGCTGTTGGCCATGCGCACATGCACTTCACCGCCGTAGATGGGGTGGATCAGCGTATCCTCGATCGTCAGAGTATTCTGGGCCGTAGCGGCCATGGGTGACAGCAGCGCCAAGAGCCCGACGAGGGCGGCGGACGCAGACGGCAGGGTGCAGCGTGTCATTGTTTTCTCCTCGTCTTCAATCCGGAGATAGGGGTCAGAGCCATCGGCTATTGTAGGGTCGCTCGGGTGCGGCTCGCAAGCAGCAAAGCGGTCACTCTGTGCGAAGGCGTGCCATCTCAAGACGCTGTCGGCAAGCTCGCGGCGATCCAGGCGTCCATGCCGCCCGTAGTGTTTCGCAGGTCCTCGAAACCATGGCGCAGCAGGATGCTGCACGCGGTGCTCGAACGGAATCCACCAGCGCAGACGACTGCCAGCGGCTCTGCCGGATCGAGCGGAAGCTCGGCGAGGGTGCCTTCGAGTTGTTTGAAGCTGCATTGCACGGCTCCGCTGATGTGGCCAGCGTCCCACTCTTCGCGTTCCCGCACGTCGAGGACTCGACATTGGCCCGCGGCAAGGCTCGAGGCGACCGCTTCCACGGATTCTTGGGGCACGGTCGTCAGCGGGATCTCGGCGTGTTGCCAGGCATCGATGCCGCCGGCGAGGTGGCCGCGAACGCGTTGTTCGAGGCCGACGAACGCGAGTGCCCGCAATGCCCGCTCGGCATCGGAGTCACGTTCCAAGACCAGGGCGATCGGCACGTCCGCTGGAAGGATCCAAGCTACTCGTTGCTCGAACTCAGAGCTGTTGAGTTGCACGTTGTAGGACCCAGGGATGTGGCCGCCGCCGAACGCGTCTTGCGTGCGGGCGTCGAGAATCAACGTGTCTTGTGCGATGTGTTGCTGGAATCCCGACAACGACAACGGGGTCGGCACCGGGTCTTCGATGTGATGCGGTCGCTTGCCCTGGTTGATTGCCACAATGTTGGCGATGTTGGCGGGGCGCACCGGTAGGTCTTTGTTCATGAAGTCGACGAACTCTTCACGATCGAGTTGCAGCGCTTCGCTATAGCGCTTCTCGTAGCCGACTGTAGTGACAACCTTGCCACTTGTAACGCGCCCTCAGGTCGATCCGGCAACGTGCCCCGGATAGATCTCGACATGATCGGGCAGCTGCGCGAGCACCGGGAGTGCCTTGTCGTAGATCACGCATGCGCCTGCGGTGCCGTCCTGCGCCAGATCCGGACGCGCCAGGTCACCGACCATCAGGAAGTCCGCAGTCAGCATCATCCATGGCTCCGCGCCGCGGCTGTGGTCGGTGACGAGCAGCGAGAACTGCTCGGGACGGTGTCCTGGAGTGTGGATGAAGCGACACTCCACCTCGCCGATTGTGATTGTCTCGTCGGCGCGCACCCGTCGGCACGGGTAGTCGACGTCGGCGAGCTCCGGGATCAGTAGCTCGGCATCGCTGCGGGCAACCAGGCGACGTGCTCCGGAGACGTGATCCGCGTGACTGTGAGAGTCGGCGACGTAGCGTATCTTGGACTTCTGCCGAGTAGCGCACTTCATGTACGGCGTTGGATCCCACAGGGGGTCGAACACCAGGCACTCTGGCACCGTCGAGGAGCCGACGAGATACGTGGCGCAGCCTGTCTCGCGGCGGATGATCTGCTCGAACCACATGACAAGGACTCCGGCGTCGGGGGTTGTTACGACAAATCGAGGCCCGCAAACGGCGAGCTCGAACTCGTGTCCTCGACGATCGGCGTCAGCTCGATTCGTCCCTCCAGTGAGGAAACGGAGGCGCGCACGACTTGGCCTCGGGTCGGGGTGCGTGGCAGCTTGTCGAACTCGGCGGCAGGCAGGAAGCCGCGGGTGCGTTCATCGAGAAGTACGAACGCGCCATCGTGGCGCACGTCTTTGACCATGCCGGTGATCTCGTCTCCGATTTCGTAGTCCGATGAAACCGGGCCGCGCGGCGTCGCGCTGGCCGTGGACTCCTCACGCGGGAAGCCCAGGCCGATTCGGCCTTGCTCTGCGTCCACGTGCAGAATCACGACTGTGACGGGTGTGCCCTTGTCGAGAACAAGGTCTTCTTGCTGCTCTTTCTGGCGTTCGATCTTGCTGATGTGAAGCAAGCCGTCGATGCCTCCCAAGTCGATGAACGCGCCATGCGGCGACATATTTGCGACCTTGCCGTCGACGACCTGGCCTCGTTGGAATCGTGCGATCTGTTGCTGCTTGCCGCGATCGGCGCGGCGTTTGAGAATCCCGGTGCGACCGAGAGTCAGCTCCTTCTTTTGGGCGTTGACGACCGTCACTTCGCCACGCACCGTCTTACGAAGATCTCCGGCAAGGTTGCGGCCCCGCTCGATCTGGGCCGCGGGAATGAAGCCGCGAACGCCGCCGATCGACAGGCGCAGGCCAGCGCGGCCGGCTTCGACGACCTCTCCTTGCAGCAGATCGCCGACCTTGACGCTGTTCCAGTCGACGCTTTCGCCGGCTGGCCTCATGCTCATCAAGATCGCTCCCGAGTTGCGGTCCGGGCACATCGCCCAGGCCTCGAACGACTCTCCGACGGAGACCGGCCGCGTCAGCTCGGTAGTGTCGATGATGCCCTCGCGACCGCTGGCATCCACGATGACATCGCCATCGCGAATCTCCTTCACAGTGACTGCCTGGGGATCGTCGCTCATCGGCGTGGCAGCGGTGCTCGCAGTTGCTGGGGCCGGGTTCTTCGGTACGACTCGAATCGGTCCTCGCGGTTTCACGGTCGTTCCTTTCTCGAATCGCTGGCGTCACTCACGGTGCCAGGTTGTTTGCTTGTTCAGGTCCAGGCTGCGTCAGGGCACATTCATCAATCAGCGCCGCCGTGCAGAGCCGCGTATTGTAGTCATCAAGGCGCCGAGGTCGAGCGACACGCTGAGGTTGCCTACACGCGGCCCCGATCGAATTCCGGCTCTTGCGGCTGACCGTACAGCGTCAGGGCGCCGTTGGGACCGGTGGCGTTCGGGCGGATGAAGATCCAGTTCTGCCAGGCCGTCAGTCGGCCGAAGACCTTCGTCGCTGTCGTCTCCGGTCCGGCGAAGCGCAGGTTGGCTTCCATGCCGGTCAGCGCGTCGGGGCTCAGGCTGGTGCGCTCCTCGACTGCGATGCGCACGGTGTCTTCGAAGTCGATCTCGTCGAGGATCTCGGTGACAAGCCCGCATTCGTCCGCAGCGATCGAGTCCTTGATCTCATAGTCACCCTGCAGCTGCTGTTCCAGTTCCGGTTCTCCGAGCAGGCGGCAAGCGCTGCGGGTGAGGCCGTTCGTCATCGGCAGCAGGCCTTCGTTGAACGGGCTGCGCGCGATCTGGACGCCGTCTTCGTCCAGCATGTACAAACGGTCACAGGCGAACGCTAGGTCCAACAACGAACCGCCGAAGCAGTTGCCATGCTCGATCAGCGCGAAGAAGCTGCAGGCGGTGCGCTCGACGCGCTGCATCGTGCGGCTGAGAAGTCCGATGACTTCCGAGACCAGCCAGTCGTCGCTCATGTCGACCATGGCCTTGTCGTAGGCGAGGACGTTGGCAATCGGTCCCTGCGAACGCACGGCGACAACAGCGGTGTTCGGATGATTCACTCGGAGATCGAGGATCGCGTCGTCGAGCTCACGAGCAAAACGCAGCGGCCAGAACTGATCGCCTTGTGCGTGCACACCGGCAGCGTCTGCTGGGGGCGTATCTTCGGGTGCGCGTACGGTCAGTTCAGCAAGACGCCGACCCTCCTCATAACGCATCGTCAACGTCGAGTACTGACGCCCTTCGTCGGTAGCTTCGACAGCGATCGGGCCCAACGTGACTCCATTGCGATCCTGCTTCTGAACGCCCTCGCTAGACAGCTTGGCTGTGTGATCGGCGATCGCGGTCATGAACTTCGAGCGCGGCTTGAAGTCGTCGATGAGCCCCCAGGCTTTGGCGCGCTTACCGCGGAGTCCTTCCGCGAGGGTGCAGAAGACGTCCGCCCGGTCACGGCGCACTTTGCGCTTGTCAACGAGGCGCGTCAGGCCGCCGGTTCCTGGCAGCACGGCGAGGAGCGGAGTTTCGGGCAAGCTGACCGCGGCGTTGCCATCCTCTTGGAGCCAAATCTCATCGCAGGCGAGTGCTAGCTCGTAGCCACCCCCGGCGCAGGTGCCGTTGAGTGCGGCGATGGAGCGGGTGCCGCTGTTTAGCAGCCCCTCGAGTTCACAGCGTGTTTCGTTCGTGAACTTACAGAAGTTCACCTTCCACGCGTGCGTCGAACAGCCCAGCATGTGAATGTTGGCGCCGGCGCAGAACACATTGTCCTCGCCACTCGTCACGACCAGCGTGTTGACCTCCGGGTGCTCGAAGCGCATTCGGCGCACGATGTCGGCCAGTTCGATGTCGACGCCAAGATCGTACGAATTCAGCTTGAGTTCGTAGCCCTCGCGGAGGGGATGGGCGCCGTCGACCTGCATGAAGATTGTCGCAATCGGGCCGTCGTATTCGACACGCCAGTGGTTGTAGTCACTCGGTTGGGTCTGGAACGAAACCGCGTTCATCGCATCCTCATTCTTGTGTTCATCTTGCTGCAGCATCCCGGAAGGGGCGGTCGACCGGCTCGACAGGAGGGTCGAGTGTGTGGCAATACCCTAGGATCGCGCCGTTGCGGGAAAAACGAGGCGCCATCATGCAGAATCCAGGGCCTGCTGCAACGGATTTCAGGGGGGGACAGGGTGCGAGAATCGTTGTCGGAAGCCTGGAATTCGAGCTAGGCGCCCGGGCTATTCGGCCAGTTCGCCGTCGTTCCACTCCACCCAGTCCTCGTCGACGTACCGCGCCAGGCGATTCTCGATCGCGTACTGGTAGCGCTCGACGACGTAGCGTTGGTAGAGGTCGTTGTAGCAGCTCTTCTCCAACGTCGGGCGCAGGTTGCGGATCCGCTCGAGGAGGAACAGCTGGTCGGGTTCTTCGAGGTACTCGAGCGCGTAGGTGTAGAGGTTGCCCAAAGCCCTGAACAACAGAGCCGGGTTGTTGATCAGGTGCACCCGGGTCAGTAGGTCCGCGTAGGCATCCGCCAGCGGCGGGTCCTCCGTGATGAACAGATACGCTTCGAGCACGAGCAGCCGCGAGCGTGCTTCGAGGCAGCCGTGCTCCTCGGCCTCGTGCAACAGCTTCTGGAAGATCGCCATCGCAGTCTTGTAGTCGCGCTCGAAGAGCGCGAAGTGAGCGAGGGAGATCTTGGCTTCGAGCGCACCCGGGAAGTGACGGGGGTCCAGCGCCTCGAAGTAGGACTGTGCCTCTTTCAGCAGCGTCAACCCGGTCTCGAACGCCTCTTGTTGCACTTCGCACTCACCGCGGTACAGCAGCATGTAGCCGTGCACTTCTGGCCATGGATTCTCGGTCGTCGCGAGCAGGTCCTGGGCCGCCTGCAACTCCGCCGCCGCCGCCTGCGTTGCTTTCAGGTCCAGCGCACACTTGGCGGCCGAGATGTGGGAGTGCAGCAGCAGGTTCGTGCTGTTGGTCGCACGCGCGAGTTCGCGGATCCGTTCGTTCTTGTGCGTCTCCAGCGCGAGGCGGTGTTGACCCGACGCCCATTGCAGGGACCCAAGGTGCCAGTTACACGAGATCTCGAGCAGGAACCCCTGGCGTGACGAGATCTCCGAAGCCTTTGCCAATTGATTCTGGGACGCGTGGAAGTCTCCGGCTCGCTGGTACGCGACACCGAGGTTTCGGTGCAACAGAGCGCGCACGTATTGGCCGTACAGCGTGTCTTTGGTCTGGTCGACGTAGACCAGCTGCTCGCTGAGGTGGTTGACGGCGTCGACGACACGACCGCGCAGGACGGTCTGGTAGCCGCGCATGCACTGCACCAGGAGCGCGTCGATCGCCGGGTCCCCGGGGCAGTTGTCTACAGCAGCCTCGACCTGCTCGAGGTCGGATAGGTTCACCAGAGTCTGCTGATGGTGCAGATAGAAGAGCAGCAGATAGCTGCGAACTTCTGCCGGCACCGTTGGCGCGATCTGACCGTAGCGGGTCACGAAGTCAGAAACGGGTAGCTCCTGCATCTCCGCGACCTCGGACAGGATCGAAGCAATGTCGTAGCGTTCTTGGAGCGTAGGATCTCCATCTGCCGCCCGCTGAGCACCTTCTCGCGAGAAGGTACGCGCGTACGTCAGGAAGAGGCGATCCTCTGGTAGACGCTCCTGGTTCATTCGGTCTTACAGCTCCCGAATCTTCTTTGGCCGAAACCTTCGTTTGGTCGAACTGGCTGTTTGTTCTAGTTGCCTGTTTGCTCTAGTTGCCTGTTTGCTCTAGTTGATCGTTACGTCCCAGTTGCTGCAGGCGCCAATACCCGGCTGACCCGCCATACACTCAACCGACAGGGACACGGGATGGCTCGTTGGACCCGAGGAGTACTCCATTTCGACGACATAGCCTGTTGGGGGGTTGTTGTTCACCGTCGACCGGATTCCGACTAGCTCGTGTTGGGCGAGCAGATCGATGACCTCAGCTGGGGGGCTTTGTAGCACTTGCATGAGGTACTCGAAGCTCGGTCCCGAAGGGACGAGGGCCGGTGCGCCGCTGCGCGGCGCACTGAAGACGAAGTGCTTCATTCGATCGGGGGGACACTGCGGCACTGCGGTTTGCGCGGTGTAGACGTAGATGAACCGAATCTCGGTAGCGGTCGTCAAGCCGGGTGCTTCCAGCTGAATTCGCCCGAGGTAGGTGCGCTGTCCACCCAAAGTGGTTCCAGGGGACGAGAACTCGATCGCGACAATGTCCTCGCCAGTGGCAAGGCGCGTCGTTAGTTCTGTGTGGAGGTGTTCGAGGGAGGCGGTCAGCGCGTAGAGGTCCGTGTCGCGGTTCACCTGCAGGGAGTAAGAAACTCCGCCGCCGCCAATAGTCTGTGTCTCGAGGGTGCCATGCGGCGACAACATCAGCGCCGCGCAGACGATGAGCGTCGCGAGCCCCCCGGCTCGTTTGAGTCTCATGCCTTCTCTCCTTGTGTCATTGAGGTCCCAGTCATCCGTGTGATCCAATTAAACGGTGTCCTGGCTTGCACATCCAGCAGTTGCGCCCGCTTTTGAAACTTGCCTAAGTGCAATTAATCAGGTGTCTTGCACGGATTCGACGAGGCGGGGCCCGGAGGCTCGGCGACGGTGCGGCGCAATAGAGCGTCACTGTCTGGGATGAAGTCAGATCGTCGTGATCAGTTTCGGGCGGAAATCGAGGAAGTCGCACGACGTCAGGTGGTACTCGGTGGCCCCGCGGCGACCGAACGGTGTTGTCTCCGTATCGCGACGCACGGCGTGCAGGTGGCCGAACACGACGTGGGCCGGGGCGTGCCGCTCGATCAGATCGGTCACTGGGTTGCCATCCAGCTCCGCCGTGCACGGTGGGTAGTGTGTGAGCACGATCCGCACGGCGTCTGGGTGCTCGGCACGCAACTCGTCGAGAGAAGCGAGCGCCGTGTCGAGACGCTGCAGCTCGCGTTCGAAGATCTTCAAGTCCTTGCCTTCGTCGCGGGTGCTGGGGCCCTTGCTGACGGGATTCGGTTGCCACGCGATCCAGTTGTCGAAGCGCACCCCGGGCACATCCCACAGCCTAGTGCCGGCGATCAGGACGGCGTCGTCG
>JBCCHQ010000152.1:0-15899 GCA_039028735.1 Planctomycetota bacterium
AGACGAGTGCTCAGGGATCGTCGCTGGTCATTGGAAGAAGAACAACGCCTATCGCCCGCTAACAACTAGGGAAGTTGAAGCAGGTCAAGCTATCGCTGGTCGGATCCCCGCCGCAGGCCCCGACTGGTGCCGGCAACGGCAGCGGCGGCGACCCAAACAGCGCGTTCAAGATCGCGACAGCATCACTGATATTGAGTCCACCATCGTCATTCCCGTCACAGGCATCAGGGCACCCCAGCGGCGGTGGCGCAGGCACGGTGGGCGGGAAGAGGAAGGTCAGCAAGAAGATCGCGTCGGCGAGATTCGTCGACCCGTCGAAATTGCAGTCGCCGCGCTGGAACGCGAAACTCGGCAGCGCCTGGTAGTGAAAACCGACATCGATGATCCCAGTGTCGACGATCTGGTCGGTGCGCGTCGTGGTGTCCAAGATCAGCGGCGAAAGCGGATTGCCCGCGTCGATATTGGGGCTGTTCGCGCCTTGGCCGGCGCTGAGGTGACTGAGATAGAAGTCGCCATCCGGCCCTGTCACGAACAGCGGATCGGTATCGAAGTTCGTGCCGCCAACCGTGCCAGTCACGTTCGAGTACAGCAGCGACAGATTGCCGAAGAGCTGTGGATTCAGCGCCGATACGTTGTCGCGAACGATGCAGTTCTCCAGCTGCGGCACCAGCGCAACGATCGTGTCGGCGTAGACGCCGCCGCCGTTGCCGGGACCATTCCAACCTGGAGTCGTCGAGTTGCCGACGATCGTAAAGTTCGACAAACCCGCACTCGAGGGACCGGCGATATAGAGCCCTCCGCCCAACCCTTCCGACGGGCCAGCGAAACCGGAATGACCGATCGCAGTGTTTCCGGCGAGCAAGTTGTTCGTCGCGATCACGAGCGAGTTGCCGTCGATCGCCATACCGCCGCCGTAGCCACTGACGTTGCCGATGCACTGGTTATGATCGATCGTCGCGGTCTGCGCGTCGCAGCAGTAGAGACCACCCCCTTCGTCGGCACCCATGTTGCCAGTGAAGGTGTTGCGCGACACGGTCGGTGCCCCGCCACTGATGTTGATCCCAGCACCGCGTCCAAAAGGCGCATCGGCAATGATCGGGGTGAACGAGTTGTCGATGAAGTCGTTACCGAGGATCAACGACTGCGAGTTCACGAGGTAGACCCCGGCGCCGTTCCAATGCGCAGTGTTGTTCCGGATGATGTTGCCGCGAATCGTTGGCGACGCGTTGTTCACGAAGATGCCGCCGCCGCCATCCTGCAAGCCTGTTCCCGGTGCATGACCGTCGCGGATCGTGAAACCTTCCAAAATCGAGTCAAGTCCCTCGCCGTTGATGAAGGTAACAACTGTGTTGGTGTTGCTGCCACTGATCACTGTTGCTGCAGCACCGAACGTGCCGCGAACGATGATCGCCTTACCCAGAAAGTCGATGCTCTCGGTGTAGGTACCGGGGTTCACTTCGACGACGTCGCCGTCCGTGGCTGCCAGGATCGCGTCTTGAATCGTCGGGTGTTGGGCCGGAACGTTCAAAGTCGCCGCCGCGGCGGGCACGGTCGTCGCCACGAGAACACCTAGAAACAAGGCTGTTCGTCGGTCAAACATGCTGGCTCCATTGCTATTGGTGGGCTTGGTATCTGCCACTCTCCATCCACAACGAAATCTAGAGCCGGCTGTGACCGACCTATAGGGCACGGATCATGTGGTACTGATCGGCTTCGACCCCGTCATGGCGCAACGCAGCCGGCTCGGTTCCCCACACCGTGAAACCAGCGCGCTCGTAAACGCGCTGTGCGTCAGGAACTGTCGCGCTAACGCCAAGTTGTAACCACGCGACCCCACTGACGCCGCGCGCGTGTTTGATCACGGTCTCGACCAAGGCTGCAGCGAGCCCTTGGCGCCGAGCCGCCGGCGCGACGTACATCCCCCACAAGTGCGCCTTGTGCGCTGCCTTCAAGTGACGGTCACGCAGGAAACCTGCGGTGCCAACCAGCGCATCATCGACGAAGGCACCGAAGATCACCGAGTCGGGAGCGCGGTCGAGGTGATCGCGTAGCTCGTCCAGCGTCGAGGCGAAGTCGTCGTCGGGCGAGGAAGCGAACGCAAGTGGAACCGCAAGGAGCGCTTCGTTGCGCAGGGCGGAGAAGGCCTCGGCATCGCCTGGAGTCAGTCGACGAATCATCACAGTGCTTTCATACAGAGGCTGCGTCAACGCACCCTTGTTCCCGCACGAATGGTAGGCGCAGCCGTTGCGAAATGGCAAGTGACGGTTCGGTAAGTCTCACTCGTCAGCACGACAGCAACATGTTGCCCGGCGTCAATTCCATCCCACTGCATCACCCAAACCTCGACTGCCACCCGACCTAACAAGCTACAGGGCCCGCTATGGTGGGTCACTGCGGCATGTTAGAATCGTCTGCGTGTTTCTGGGTCTAATCTACGTGCAAACAATCGAAGTCGCTACGCCTCGTGCATCGCACACGAGCTCCGGCATCACTGCTCAGCAACGTGGTGACGTTATGGCGACCGCTAACAGCTCTGGACAAACAACATCGCCGTGTGCGCGAGGAGACACCCAAAAGAGGACGCGTCCTCGAGGAGAGATCAATGTTTCGGAGTCGACAATCGCTGGGACTGCTTTTCGTCGCCATGTTTGGAGTATGTGCCCTGGGAGGCAACGCGCTGGATGCGCAGATTCTGACGAACGGGGCTGGGAGTAACCCGACCCTAACGATTGACGACGTATCGTTCGCCGAAGGCGATCTGGGTTTCACCAGCTTCGTGTTCACTGTGTCGCTCGACATGATGAGCTCGAGCACCATTAGCGTCACCTACTCCACCAGCAATGGCACGGCGACTGGCGGTCCGATTGCGACAGGCGCTGACTACCTGAGCTCCGCAAACAGCATCTTGATCAGCCCCGGTGAAACCACCGCAACGATCGTCGTCGATGTCGTTGGCGATTCGGAACCGGAAGGGAACGAGACGTTCTTCGTCAACATCACGAGCGCGACAAACGCATCCATCGGTGACGGCCAAGGGCTGGGCACGATTCAAGACGATGACTTTGCGGTCACATGCCCAGCCACTCAGCAGCTCGCGCTCGGCATTGGGTGTTCGGCGCTACTCGGCGACTATCGTCTGCTGGTCGGTGCCAACGTAGCCGCAACAGACGTCACGTTGACGCAAACGCCTCCGCCCTTGACGATGGTGACTGGCGTCGGGCCGATCTCCGTGACCATAGATGCTGTAACGACGCTTGGAGTCACGTCGAGTTGCACGTTCATGGTCGATCTAGTCGACGTCGCCGCTCCGCAAATCACTTGCCCAGCCGACGTCACGGTTTCAGTTCCGTCTGTGGGTACCAGCGTGACGAACGCGACCGGACTCTTCGTGCCGGTGCCTCTAGTAACCGCGACGGACAACTGCGGTGGCATGATCTCGATCGACAACGACTACAACCTCAACGGTCCCAACGCGAGCGATCGCTATCCTGTCGGCACGACCACTGTCAATGTTACGGCAACCGACGCCGGCGGAAATTCTTCGAGTTGCTCTTTCGACGTTACCGTGATCGGCCAGCCGACGGATCTGTTCTACACCGGAACATCGTCCGGGGCGAACGGCACCCAAGTGACCTGGAGCGCGGTCTTGCTCGACACAGACATCGCTGCAGCGGCGAATACGTTCGGGAATCCGGTACCGGGTCAACAGCTGCACTTCATGGTCGACGGACAATCGCAAACCGGGATCACCGATGCCAGCGGGGTCGCCACCGTGAACGTGACTCTGAATCAGGCGCCGGGCATGAAGACGATGGCCGTAACGTTCGGCGGTGGAGGCGTCTACGCGGCCAGCACGAGCATGACGCCGTATGAAGTGACTGCTGGGCCACGCATCTCTGTTGCATCCGCTCCGACCCTGCCGGAAGGAGCCAGCGGAACGACAACCGGCTACCCCTTCTCGGTGAGCCTCGAGACCTCGTCCATCTTTCCAGTGTCTGTGGACTTGGCAACTGTCGATGGCACAGCGGTAAGTGGAGTCGACTACATCGCAACGATGGGGACGATCACCATCCCTGCAGGAGACCTTGTGGCGTTCTCTCAAGTCGAAGTGATGGGCGACGACGATTGGGAGCCGTCGGAGACTTTCGACGTGGTTCTGTCGAACCCTGTCAACGGCAGGTTCGAAGAGCTGATGGCCGCTCAGCAAACGAACTTCTTGCCCGTTCCCGCACCAGAGGCGACCGCTGTCATCATCAACGATGACCAGCTTGTCATTGACTGCCCAGACCCGTTCGCGGAAGTGGCCGATGCGGCCTGCCTAGCGATGCTGCCGGACGTGACCACGCTGGTCACTCTGCCAACGACTGCCTGCACGTTCACGGTCACGCAAATGCCGCCTCCGGCAAGTCCTATGTCTGCTGGCGGGACTACGGTGGCGGTGACGGTTGTAGCCAATTGTCCAGGCATCGCCGTAGGCAGCGGGGCCGCGGCCAACGTGATCCAAGACATCAACACCGCAATGTGCACCGTAGACGTTGGTCTCGTCGACGTTACGGGGCCGATGATGACCTGCATCCCTTCGGTGACTGCACCCATGGACCCAACCATGGGCGGAGCGTTGATTTCGCTACCAACAACAGCATTCGACAACTGCGATGGACCTCTGCTGGTCAGCAACGACATTCCACCGGCCCCTGGAGGCGTGAATCCCCTGCTTGGGGATACCCACTTCTTCCCGCCGGGAATCACGACTGTCACCTGGAGCAGCGTCGACTCGAGCGGCATTACGGGTACGTGCACGACCGAAGTCACGGTCCTGGCTCAGAACGACAACCCATGCGGGGCGATACCGCTGAGCTTCGATGTGCTGCAGCCCTTCGACACGGGTGCTGCGACTGCGGCACCTGGAGAAGTGACTCCGGGTGCGGGCAGTGGGACGGACAGCTGCAACGCCACCGACGGTTGGTGTTCGTTCGAAACGGAAGTTGATGCGTCGCTGTGGTACACGTTCATCGCGCCGCCATCGGGTTGCATCAGCGTCGAGACGATCACCGCGTCCGGATCGAGTTCCGATACGCAACTCGCCGTGTACGGCGTTGGTGATTGTGCCGACTTCTCGACATTCACTGAGCTCGCCGGCAACGACGACAGCGGGGCTGGCTTCGCCGCCAAAATCGACACGCTGCTTGGGTTGACCCCGGGAGCCACCTACTACGTACAGCTGGATTCGTTCGGGAACACCACCCCGAAAATGGGAGACGTCTTGCTGACCGACTGCGGTCGCGTCGACGACTGCTTGTTGGTCTTGTACGACTTCACCGAGGGTGGCGGGAACACCGTCAACGACTCCAATGGCACAATGACCCCGATCAACTTGACGATCGACAATCTCGCCAACGTAACCTGGCTCCCGAACCGGGGTTTGGTCGTGAACACCCCGACGATCATCACGTCGCTAGTGCCCGCGACGCGCGTCATCGACGCCTGTGTGGCAAGCAACGAACTGACGATCGAAGCCTGGGTACGTCCCAACAACACGACTCAGGGAGGACCCGCGCGAATCGTCTCGCTGGGCGAGAACGGCTGGCCGATCGGGGGTAACGCAATCATCGGCCAGGAGGGGAACGACTACCGTACTCGTGCAAGGACCACTGACACGGCGCAGTATGGGAAGCCCGAACTCAGCAGTAGCAGCGCTGACACGACCCAACTACAGCACGTCGTCTTTACTCGCGACGCCGCTGGCCAGGAACATCTCTACGTCGACAACGTCGTCGTCGATTCCTCGATTACGAAGCTCGGTGACTTCCTCGGCAGTTGGGAGCAGTACGCGTTGACCCTCGCCAACGAGCCAGGCCTCACTCCGAATGGCGATGGCCGCCCGTGGCTCGGAGAGTTCCAGCTGGTCGCGCTGTACAAGAAGGCCTTGTCGATGGCGGAGGTCGACCAGAACTTCAACGCTGGGATCGGCCTGGCTCCAGTCATTACGACACAGCCCGTCGATGTCACCGTGAACGCTGGAGAAGATGCGACCTTCACGATCACCGCGATCGGCACTCCGCCGCTTAGTTATCAATGGCAGACCACCGGCGCGGTCACCAACGGTAGCTTCAGCGATCTGCCCGGTGAGAACGGTCCGTCGCTGACGATCACGAACACGAACTTTGGCGACAATGGCGATATGTTTCGCTGCGTCGTCACCAACAGCGAGGGGGTGGCCAACAGCAACTCTGCGACACTATTCGTGATTCCGCCGCCTCCGCCAAGCGCAATATTGACGGTCGTGCCGATGCAGCAAACCGTGCAGCAGGGCGATGACGCAACCCTGGCAATCAACGTGTTCAACGATGGGGTTTCGCCACTCTTCCTGGTCAACATCAGCTCTACGGAGATGTGCAGCTCGCTGACAGTCGTTGGCGGCGGCGATCCCTACAGTGAGCCGCTGAACCCGGGCGAAACGCTGTCAATGGTCTGCCTCATCGAAGACGTACAGACTTCTTTCTGCACGGAGATTTCTGTCATGTTCCTCACCCAAGCGATGCTCACCAACGGTCCCCTCGTCTCGGAGACGGCACAGGCCTGCGTGGACGTCGACATGACGCCGCCAACACCGACCCGCATCACGGACTGCTTGTTGGTGCTCTATCGTTTTCTCGAAGGTTCGGGGAGCCAGGTCGCAGACCTTTCCGGTGAGCTACCACCGATCGACCTGACGATCGATAATCCGGGCGCTGTCTCCTGGATCCCGACCGGAGGTTTGACGGTCAATACACCGACAGTGATCTCGTCGTTGTTGCCAGCACAACGGATTGTCGACGCGTGCACGGTAACGAACGAGTTGACGATCGAGGCCTGGATCCAACCCGCCAACACGACCCAAGCGGGACCCGCGCGAATCGTCACACTGTCGCAGAACCCGTGGCCTGACGGCGGCAACGCGACTCTGGGTCAAGAGGGAGAGGACTACCGCACCCGTGCTCGTACGACGACTACGGATCAGTACGGGAAACCAGAGTTGAGCGCTGACTCGGTCGACACTACTCAGCCACAACACGTGGTCTTCACGCGGGATGGTAGCGGGACCGAGCGGCTCTACGTGAACAGCCTACTCGTCGCTGGGCCAACGCCGAAGACCGGCACGTTTGCCAGCGCTTGGGGCAACTACCCTCTGGCGCTCGCAAACGAACCAGCACTCGCTCCCAACGGTACTGATCGACCCTGGCTCGGAGACTTGCTGCTGGTCGCGATGTATGAGAAGGCACTCGCGCAAGGAGGAGTGATACAGAACTACCTCGCCGGTCTCGATCTGCCCCCGCCACCACCGTCTGGGCCGACGATCTTGGCGAACCCGACGAATACAAGAGTGACCGAGGGGGACGATGCCCTGTTCAGCGTGATTGCCACCGGCAGTGGCATGCTGACCTACGAATGGCAGGAACTCATCAGCACGGTGTGGACACCGATCCCGAGCACGAATAGCCCGACGTTCGTCGTTACCAGCACGATACTGAGTGACAGCGGCCGTACATTCCGCTGCGCCGTGACAGACGACAACGGCACGACCGAAAGCACGAGCGCTTCGTTGACCGTGAACGCCGCGCCGGTTGCAGCAATGGAGATCACTCTGGATCCCGAAAACGCCGTCGTCCAGCTTGGCGACAGCCTCAACGTAACTGCCACAGTGACGAACACGGGGGAACTGCCAATAACCCTGTTCCAGCTGACGGCCAACGGGCCACCGGCTGAATACTGCGGAGCGTTGGAAGTGTTCAACGGTGTCGGACCGCTAGCAGTCGGGCAGTCGCGCGTCTTCGACGTCTGCTTCCAGGGGTTGACTGCAGACCTGACGTACGAGTTGGTCGCGACCGGCATCGTGGACGAGCCTGGCGGTGCCAATGTCCAAGCCACCAAGTCGGGCACGATCACCGTTCTCCCTCCGGGGCGAGTTACAGACGGTTTGATCGCGCTCTACGAGTTCCTCGAGGGGCAAGGCGACGTCGTCCAGGATACGTCGGGCTTTGCACCGCCGCTGGACCTCAATGTCGAACCAGCCGGATCCATCAACTGGTTTCCAAACGGCGGCGTCGAGATCTACCAACCGACGCGCATCGTCTCACCGGGTCCGGCATCGAAGATCGTGACGCGTTGCCAGACAACACAAGAAGTAACGCTGGAAGTGTGGCTGCAGGCCTTGGACAACATGCAGACCGGCCCGGGGAGGCTGCTGTCGCTGAGCGGCAATGGATTCCCGATCGGGGGCAACTTCATCCTTGGCCAAGACGGTGAGCAGTTCGCCAGTCGCTGCCGCAGCACGCTGTCGGATGTCTACGGCCGTCCGGAGCTGCGTACCCCAACAACTTTGTTCGACAACCTGCAACTGCACCACCTTGTGTTCACACGCGACAGCGCCGGCAACCAGAAGCTGTACTTCGACGGCGTCGAGGTGGCCGATCAAGTCGTCGCCGGCACGTTCGCGAACTGGGGACCGTATCGTCTGTGCCTCGCGAATGAAGCAGAGCCCACAACTGGTGGCTTCTTCCGTCCGTGGCTGGGCGACTTGCACCTGGTCGCAATCTACGATCGCGCTTTGAGTGAGAGTGAGGTCCTCGTCAACCGCAACGCAGGAGTACCCGCCGGCTTCTAGGCGGTTTTGGGCGAGCGCTGGCGTCACGGGACTGCCGTGGCGCAGCGCGGAGTTGGCGTAGAGCCGCACGCGGAGCGATCTTGCAACGCTACCGGATGCATGTCGTCAACACGCTGCCACACGTTGCTGGCCCCGGCCCCGCTTTCTGTTACTGTGTTGTTATTGGGTTGCAGCGCTCTGCGCTGTAAAGACTGAAATGGATACGCAAGCGACCTTCGTGACTGCTCGGTCAGCTTGTGTCAGCGACTATCTGCATCCGCCAGTGATGGCCAGGCTACCGACTCGCCGCTGTTGTCGGGTCACTCGTACAGAGTATGACCGCACGCCGTTGCTGAACGCATAGACTTCTGCTTAGAGACTTCTGCCTAGAAGCTTCTGTCTAGAAAAAAGGGAGGCACACCGTGCAACGCCTAGCACTCGGAATCTGCAGCTTCGTGATTTTTCTTGCTCACGACATCGGGGTCCAAGCAAGTTCACTTTCTTTCGACTATGTGCCGCCGAACACGACGGTTTCTTGCGAGCAAGACACCTCCCCTGCCACTCTTGGCATGGCTAGTGCCAGCAACTCGGCTTGCAATCCTCCCGACATCACCATCTCGCACGTTGATTTCACTACAGGTTCATGCCCGACGATCATCAACCGAATCTGGACGGCTAGCGATTGTTACGACACGGTCTCGATGACCCAGATCATCGTCGTCGACGATAACACGCCTCCAACGATCACTGCTCCAGCCAGCGTCACCGTCGAATGCGACGCAGACTCGTCATCTGCGGCCACCGGCGTCGCCACGGCGACTGACAACTGCGATCCGAGCGTCACGATCACCGAAGTCGATACAGTCTCCGCAGGAACTTGTCCTGCAGAAACGACGATCACTCGCACTTGGACAGCAACCGACGACTGCGGCAACATGGCAACCGCGGTTCAGACAATCACGATTCAGGACAACACGCCACCGACGATCACGGTACCCGCAGACATAACAGTGCAGTGCGACGAAGACTCTTCTTCCGCGAACACAGGAGTCGCCACCGGGTCGGACACCTGCACAGCCAATGTCACGATCACTGAGTCGGATACGGTCACCGCTGGAACGTGCGCGGGGGAGACAACGATCACCCGCACCTGGACCGCCGCCGACGAATGCGGCAACTCTGCGAGTGGCACGCAGACCATCACGGTCATCGACACCACGCCGCCCATGATCACGATCCCCGCCGACACCAGCGTCGAATGCGATGCAGACTCTTCGTCTGCGAGTACCGGTGTTGCGACGGCCACTGACAACTGTTCCGCGACTTCGAACATCACCATCACAGAAGTCGATTCCGTCGCAGTAGGCACGCCGTGCGCTCAGGGCAGCACGATCATGCGTATGTGGACCGCCACGGACGAGTGCGGCAACATGGCCAGCGGCGTACAGACCATCATGGTCCAAGACACAACGCCCCCCGACATCACGGCTCCGGCCGACGTTACCATCGAGTGCGGTATGGATTCTTCGTCAGCCAACACCGGTGTGGCGACGGCCACCGACAACTGCTCTACGCCTGCAAACATCACGATCACCGAGGTCGATAGCGTCGCACCTGGCGGCTGTCCCGGAGCAGGGATCATCATGCGGCAATGGGTTGCTGTCGATGAGTGCGGCCAGAGTTCGAGCGTGATCCAGACGATTACCGTAGTCGACAACACGCCCCCCACGTTGACGATCCCAGCCGACGTCACGATCGAGTGCGACGATGACAGCAGCCCCGCGAACACCGGCATGGCTACGGCTACCGACAACTGTACTGCCGTGACGATCATGCACTCAGACGCTCCCACCAATTCGTGCCCGGAAACAATCGTGCGCACGTGGACCGGGACCGACAACTGTGGCAACACCGCTAGCGGCGTTCAAATGATCACCGTTACGGACATGAACGGCCCCGGCTTCGACACGGTGCCGGGTTTCATGTTCTTGGGTTGCGGAAGCGACACGACACCGGCAACAACGGGAATGCCGACTGCCAGCGACAGCTGCGGCGAACCTGTGACCATCACCCAGAATGCTGACGTCATCGCATCCATCAACGATGGCTACTCGATCACGCGCAGTTGGACCGCCACTGACGAATGCAACAACTCAACGATGGCCTCGCAGGAGATCGTGGTACCGGTGTTGGTGTGTCCGGCCCAGCAAAGCTACGGGCTAGCTGCCGGGGAAACAGAAGTCGCTGTGACCGGGTTCGCTGCCACCACGGTAAACAACTGTCCGGGTTGGACGATTACCAATGACAGTCCTCATGCAGACGCAGACGGTGCGGATGCAAGCGGGATGTACCCGATCGGATACCACCAAGTCATCTTCACAGCGATGGGTATCGTCGACGGCACACCAGTCACCGCAACATGCACAACTATCGTGCGCGTCCGCCCCCCCCACGACGAGGTCTGCAATGCGCTGCCGTTGTTCATCGACGTACCACAGGCATTCGACCTGCGCCTGGGCACCGCAGCGGCGGGAGAGGTCTCGCCGCCAGCGGGCACCGGACCCGGCGCATCGTGCAACACCCAGAACGGCTGGTGTAGCTTCGAACTCGACATCGACAACTCACTGTGGTTCACGTTCGTGGCACCCTCGAATGGGTGTGTTTCGATCGCGCCGACGTGCGCTGCAGGTGCGTCGTGTGACACCCAATTGGCCGTGTACGAAGTTGGTGATTGCACAGACTTCTCTACGTTCGATCTCGTGGCCGCGAACGACGACAGCGGCCCTGGTTTGACAGCGCTGATCAATATGCTCAATGGCCTCACACCGGGCCAGACGTACTACGTGCAACTCGACGGCTTCTCCAATGCCCAAGTCAACGGCGAGATTCTCTTGACCGGTTGCTCGGTGCCCCGTGTCACTGACTGCCTAGAGGCGATCTACTACTTTGGGGAAGGCTCCGGCAGCATCGTCCATGACCTCTCGGGCGAACAACCACCGATCGATCTGACAATCAACAACACCGGTAACGTAACGTGGCTCCCCGGCGGCGGCTTGGCGGTCAACAGCCCGACTGTCATTACCTCCGGTGCACCGGCGACACGCATTGTCGATGCCTGTACGGCTTCCGACGCGTTGACCATCGAAGCGTGGATACGTGCTGCGAACCTCACGCAAGGGGGACCCGCGCGGATCGTTTCGCTGGGACAGGATGGTTTCCCGACCGGCGGCAACGCAATGTTGGGTCAGGAAGCGGGTGACTACCGCACGCGCGCTCGCACCACCACGACCGATACGTTCGGCAAGCCCGAACTCAGTAGCGACAGCGTAGACATCAACACGGTCCAGCACGTTGTGTTCACGCGTCAACCGGACGCCGACGGCGGCATCGAACGGCTATACGTCGACAACATCCTCGTCGCGATGTCCAACACCAAAGGCGGTATCTTCGACACCGCGTGGGGTCAGTATCCACTGACTCTCGCAAACGAACCAGGTTTGACACCCGGTGGCTTCGATCGACCGTGGCTAGGTGAGTTGTTTCTCGTCGCGATCTACAAGAAGGCTCTGTCGCCCCTCGAGGTCGGCGTGAACTTCAAGGTCGGCCTGGGTAACCCACCGACGATTACGAGTCAGCCGATGGATACCACCGTGCCGCTGGGACAGACGACGACCTTTTCCGTCGCGGCCGAAGGCGATGCACCGTTGCTCTTCCAATGGCAACAGGCGTTGCCAACCACTGTGGGACTGTGGACAGACCTCACCAACGCGACAGGTCCGTCGGTGGATGTCCCGGGACTTCCAGAATTGAATGGATCACAGTATCGCTGCATCATCACGAACAAGTTCGGATCCGTGACCAGCGATGCGGCGACCCTGACAGTGGTGATCCCTCCGCCTCCGAGTTACCTGTTTGAAGTTGTACCGGAGAATCAGACCGTCACCGAAGGCGACGACGCGACGTTGATCTTCTCGGTAGTCAACGATGGCGGAGTACCCCTGGTACAGACCCAGCTCTTCGCAAACCCGATGTGCGACCAGCTGAGCGCGCTCTCGGGGGACACGAACAAGAATGGCTTTCTCGACCCTGGCGAGAATTGGATCTGGACCTGCACGATCGAGAACGTGACCAGCGCCCTCTGCGTCGACGTGACGGTAGACTTTCAACCAACTCTGATCGCGATTGTGACGGGAGTCCTGCCGCAGCAAACCGACACAGCCTGCATCGATGTCGTTCCAGCCGTACCGGGACGGGTGACGGATTGCCAACTGGTGTTGTACCGTTTCTTGGAAGGGAAGGGCGACCAGGTCGCCGACCTGTCCGGTGAGTCGCCGCCGATCGATTTGACGATCGCGGACCCAGCAAACACCTCCTGGCTTGCCGGCGGTGGCCTTGCAGTGAATAGCCCGACGGTCATCTCTTCGCTGGTCGCGGCAACGCGCGTAACCGACGCGTGTGTCGCGTCCGAAGAACTAACGATCGAAGCGTGGGTGCAGCCTGGGAACACTACCCAAACGGGGCCAGCGCGGATCGTGGCTCTGTCTGAGAACGGTTTCCCAGCGGGCGGCAATACGATCCTGGGTCAGCAAGCGGGTGAGTACCGCACGCGAGCGCGTACAACCAGCACTCTTCAATACGGCAAACCGGAGCTGATCAGCGCATCTGTCGACACCGCCGCGATTCAGCACGTCGTGTTCACGCGCGACGCTGCTGGCTTCGAAACCCTCTACGTCGACAACGTCATTGTCGCTGGCCCCACCCAGAAGACGGGCACGTTCGCGGGGAGCTGGGACAACAGCTACCCATTGGCGTTGGCCAACGAACCCGGATTGACAGTGCCCGGCGGTTTCGGCCGCCCGTGGCTCGGCGATCTGTACCTGGTTGCGATGTTCAAGAAGGCGCTGTCTGTGATGGAGGTCGAACAGAACTACCTGGCCGGCCTAAAACTGCCACCGCCTCCGCCAACGGGACCCACGATCGTCGCTGGACCCGAGGACGCAACGGTGACCGACGGCGAAGTTGCGACGTTCGTGGTCGCGGCGATCGGTACCGGACTGCTCACTTACCAGTGGGAGCTCTTCGACGGATTGGACTGGCTGCCGATTCCCAGCGCAACCAACTCGATCTACTCGCTGACTGCCGTCCTGGCCGACAATGGCCTGCAGCTGCGCTGCATCGTCACAGACGACAACGGCTCGACGACCAGCGATACTGCGACGCTCAGTGTGCTTCCGGCGCCGGTCCCAGCAATGGAGATCACGCTCGATCCTGAGGATGCTGTCGTTCCATCGGGTGGCGACATTTGTGTCGGCGTGACGCTGTTGAACACCGGAGATGTTCTGCTAAACATCGAGAGCTTCACAGTTGACTTCGGTGGCCCACCACCGCCGTCGTTCGTTGGCTTCGGCCCGATCGTACCCTTCACGACCAGTGGAGCGCTCTTCGAGCTCAGCGTGGGAGAGTCAGTCGAGTACGAGCTGTGTTTCACTGGCATGATGGGTGATGTGAGCTACACGATCTTGGCCGATGTCGATGTTCCCAGGCTCGAGGAGAGCGCAGACGGAACAGTGACCGTGGCGCCCCCAGGGCGCATCGTGAACGGCTTGATCGCGCTGTACGAGTTCCTCGAAGGGTCAGGTACTAGCGTCGGAGATACGTCCGGCGTCGCGCCGCCGATCGACTTGACGATCGACTCCGCAAGTGACGTGTCCTGGCTCGGTGGCGGTGGACTGTCGGTGATCCAGCCAACGCGCATTGTTTCCGCGGGTCCGGCGAACAAGATCATCACCCGCTGTCAGGCGACGAACGAAGTCACTGTCGAAGCATGGCTGCAAGCGCTCGATGCGAACCAGGCAGGTCCTGGCCGCATCGCGTCCCTGGGTGGCAACGGCTTCCCACTGGGTGCGAACTTCATTCTGGGCCAGGAGTTCGACCAGTTCCGCAGCCGTGTGCGCAGCACCGTGACGGATCAGTTCGGGAAGCCGGAGTTGACGACACCCGTTAGCGTGTTCACGAACACGCAGCTGTTACATCTAGTCGTGACACGTGACGGCGCCGGCAACCAGAAGCTGTACCTGAACGGCGCTGAAGTTGACAGCCAGACGATCCTAGGTGACTTTTCGAACTGGGGACCGTACGAGCTCTGTCTCGCCAACGAGCCTGCGCCAACGCCTGGCGGGTTCTTCCGTCCGTGGCTCGGAGATTTGCATTTAGTCGCGATCTTCGAGCGGGCGCTAACGGCTGCTGAAGTACTCAACAACTACAACGTCGGAGTCTGCCCTCCATAGGGCTCGACGCGTCGAGTTTCTCGACACGATCAAACGCCCGTGGCCGCCGCGCGGTCACGGGCGTTTTCTTGTTGCTGACTGCGGCGCAATCGCACAGCGGCCACGATCAGGCCGAACACCGCGCCACCATAGATGCCAAAGTGAGTCATCCAGACCGTCAAAAATCGACGTTCCCCGTCGCTTCCCACGAGGTAGACCAAGTTCTCCATCGATGCGATGGGCCACAGCCACTGCAGGGTTCCCAGAGCACATCCCAAGGTGGCGGCGGCAACGAACGGGATCCAGAAGTAGCGGCACAGGCGCAGAGACTCGCCAGGGCTACGGTTCGCTAGCAACAGCACCGCACCGACGACGACACCGGCACCAGCCCCGGCCTCCGCTCCGAGGCGCAAGACGTTCTTGAAGAACGCGCCATCTCGCGCAATCTGCTTGCCGTGTTCGAAGTACTCGGGTGACAGGCTGGACGTGACGGCGTCGAAGAGCATTCCCGCCGCTGCGCCCGCAGCAAGCCCCATCCACAGCAGCAGATACTCACGCCAGCGGTGCCTTTGGCGCGGCGCCTTCTTCAGATCGAACAACGAAGCGACGACGCAGAACAACAGCAAGATACCGAGCCGGCCGAGGAACGATAGCTCTGCCAGCATGTGCTCCCCTTTTGTGAAGCTCTCGTGAATTCAGTCAGGGCCACCGCGCGGTGTTTGCACATCCGCAACGTTTCCGGATGATCAGCAACAATACTGTCCCTGCCGCTTGTGGTCGAGCGACGAAACTTCAGGAGCTTTCATGCGCGCCTACCTCATGGAGTGCATCGGCACATTCTTTCTTGTCCTGACCATTGGCCTAGTCGTCGACAACGGCTCGCCGCTGGGCCCAGTCGCGATTGGCATGGCTTTGACCGCACTCGTCTACATGGGTGGTCATGTTTCAGGGGCGCACTACAACCCCGTCGTGAGTGCCGCTTTCGTGCTGCGCGGAAACTTCTCGTCACG